>CAYTFA010000011.1:0-13399 GCA_964436755.1 uncultured Rhodocyclaceae bacterium
GTCGGCATGGCCCATCGACTTAAGTGCCTCGCGCAGCAGTGGCCAGTTTTCCGGGTCGTGCCAGCGCAGGAAGGCCTTATGTAGTCTCCGTTGCCTCGCGCCGCGCACTGCGGGAACCGCTTCCGATGTGGCCGACACCTTGCGCAAGGGGTTCTTTTCCGTGTGCCACATGGCGGTAGCCAATGCCAACGGCGTGGGCAGGAATGTCTGCACCTGGTCGAGGCGGAAGTCGTTGCGCTTCAACCAGAGCGCGAGTTCCACCATGTCCTCGTCTGTGGTGCCGGGGTGGGCGGCGATGAAGTAGGGGATCAGGTACTGTTCCTTGCCGGCCTCGCGCGAAAAGCGCTCGAACATCTGCTTGAAGCGCTCGTAGCTGCCGATGCCCGGCTTCATCATCTTCGACAGCGGCCCTTCCTCGGTGTGCTCGGGCGCGATCTTGAGGTAGCCGCCGACATGATGGGTCACCAGTTCCTTCACGTATTCGGGCGACTTGACCGCAAGGTCGTAGCGCAGCCCGGAGCCGATCAGGATCTTCTTGATGCCGGGCAGGGCGCGCGCCTTGCGGTACAGCGACACAAGCGGTGCGTGGTCGGTGTTCAGGTTCTCGCAGATGCCGGGATAGACGCAGGACAGGCGGCGGCAGTTTTCCTCGATCCGCTTGTCCTTGCAGGCCATGCGATACATGTTGGCGGTTGGGCCGCCGAGGTCGGAGATGTAGCCGGTAAAGCCCGGGGTGCGGTCGCGGATCTGCTCGATCTCGTGGAGGATGGATTCCTCCGACCGGCTCTGGATGATCCGTCCCTCGTGCTCGGTGATCGAGCAGAAGGTACAACCGCCGAAGCAGCCGCGCATGATGTTTACCGAAAAGCGGATCATCTCCCAGGCCGGAATCCTCGCCGCGCCGTAGGACGGATGCGGTGCCCGCGCATAGGGCAGGCCATAGACTAGGTCCATCTCCCCGGTGGTCAGCGGGATCGGCGGCGGGTTGAGCCAGACGTCGCGTTCTCCGTGGCCCTGGACCAGGGCGCGGGCATTGCCGGGATTCGACTCGAGGTGGAAGACACGCGACGCATGGGCGTACAGCACCGGGTCGTCCTTGAGCTGCTCGTAGGCCGGCAGGCGCACCACCGTGTGGGAGCGGCCATCGCGGCGCGCAGCCAGGCGCTCGGCCTTGGGCACGACGCGGACCGGTGCCGTGCTTGCGGCGCCGGCGGTCGACTTCGCTTCCTCGCTGGCGTAGGGGTCGGGGTGCGCCTGCACCGCGCCCGGCGTATCGAGCACCGTCGAATCGACCTCGGTCCATTCCGGTCCCGGCAACCAGGCGCGCGGCACCATGAAGGCCGTGCCGCGCAGATCTCGTATCGCCCTGATCGGTTCATCCCGGGCCAGGCGGTGCGCCAGTTCCACCAGTGCGCGCTCCGCGTTGCCGAAGATCAGCAGGTCGGCCTTGCTGTCGGGCAGCACCGAGCGGCGCACCTTGTCGCTCCAGTAGTCGTAATGGGCGATGCGACGCAGGCTGGCTTCGATGCTGCCAATCACGACATTGGCGTCGGGATAGGCCTCGCGCGCACGCTGGGCATATACGGTAACGGCACGGTCGGGTCGCTTGTTCGGCTCGGCATTCGGCGTGTACGCGTCGTCGGAGCGAATCTTGCGGTCGGCCGTGTAGCGATTGACCATCGAATCCATGTTGCCGGCGGTGATGCCGAAGAACAGCGCTGGCGGGCCGAGCGCCCGAAATGCGTCGGCCGAATGCCAGTCCGGCTGGCTGACGATGCCGACACGGAAACCCTGGGCTTCGAGCAGGCGCCCGACCAGGGCCATGCCGAAGCTGGGGTGGTCGATGTAGGCGTCGCCGGTGACCAGGATCACGTCGCAGCGGTCCCAGCCCAATGCTTCCATCTCGGCGCGCGACATGGGGAGGAAGGGCGCGGTGCCGAAGCGCTTCGCCCAGTAGGGGCGGTACGAGGTCAGCGGCTTGGCCGCGGCGGCAAGGGTCATGGCCGAGGGGCCGCTCAGGAGCCGCGAATGCGGCTCTGCGAAGGCACGTGGCGGGCGAGGAAGTCCATCTGGTCGGCCAGGATATTGCGGTTGCTAAGGATCAGGTACTCGGCCTTGTTCGGCACATAGGGCGCGTAGACCAACTGCATGCGCGCCTGCTCCGGGGTGCGTCCGCTCTTGGCCTGGTTGCAGTTGCGGCAGGCGGTGACCACGTTCATCCAGGTGTCGCGGCCACCCTGCGAGACAGGTTTGATATGGTCGCGGGTCAGGCGCTGGCCGGAAAACTCCTTGGCGCAGTAGGCGCAGACATGGCGGTCGCGGTGGAACAACTCGCGATTCGACAATGGCGGCACCTGCTGCATCGACTGGCCCGAGAGTGCCTTGCCGCGAATGGCGATGATGCTGCTGGTGGCGAGCTCCGAACGCTGCCCGGTGAGACGGTTGACGCCGCCGTAGAAGACGAACTGGGTATCGCCGGCGTCCCATGCGACCAGATCGCGGGCGACGTAGACGCAGGCATGCTGCCAGCTGACCCAGCGGTGCGGCACGCCGTGCTGGTCGAGGGTAAGAATCAGCGGATGTCCGGTCATCTCTTTACAATCCCCTGTCGGGCTGAATTTAGCAGAGCGGGGTGGGTTTTCAAAGCATGGAAACGGGGGGTTTAGACGCCCGACGGCTGCGTTACGCGCTGGCGGCGTCGCTGTTCCTGCACCTGCTGGTGCTGTGGCCGCACGCGCCGCGCCTGCTTGAAAGGATTGATGCTGCACCGCTGCAGGCCACGCTGCTCCCTGCGCCGATCGCTGCCCCCGCCGTCCCTGCCATGCCCCTGGCGTCCGCACCGCGCCCCGTGCCGGCGCCGAAGGTGGTTACCGACGCAAACGCGCCTAAGCTGGCGAGCATCGAGCCGGCCGTGCCCGCGGCAAGCGCCAGCACCGCACCGCCCGTACCCGCCGCTCCACGGTCGGCTGCCGCCCCTGTGGCGGCTGATGCGCCACCGCCCGTTGCGAATGGCGGCAACATGCTGACCGAGGGCATGGCCAGCGGTGAAGCGCTGGACGGCTTGCGCGGTTACAGGCTTGCCGTCGCCAGCCAGGCCCGACGTTTCAAGCGCTACCCTGCGCAGGCGATGGAAGCGGGATGGGCCGGCACGGTCGATGTCCGCGTCGAGGTCGGGGCCGACGGGCGGCCGCGTCCTGCAGCCATAGCGAAATCGTCCGGGCACGAACTGCTCGACCGCGCGGCACTGACCATGATCGACGCCGGCGCGCTGCGGGCGCGCCTGCCGGAAAGCCTGCGCGGCAAGGCTTTTGCGGTGGCGCTGCCGGTGGTATTCAATCTCGACGGAGATTGATCACGCGGCAGGACGCGGGGGCAGCGCGAGGTCTTCGGCGTGAAAGCAGTAGCTGCCGGCGCGGCGGTCGGCGAAGTAGTGGCGCAGCGTAATCGCGATGGTGCGGAACGCGATTTCGTCCCAGGGTATTTCTTCCTCGGCGAACAGGCGCAGCTCCAGGGTCTCGGCGCCGGGGGCGAAATCGAGGTCGAGCAGGCGCGAGCGGTAGATCACATGCACCTGGTGGATGTGCGGCACGCTGATCATGGTGTAGAGCTCGCCCAGCTCCACCCGAGCACAGGCTTCTTCCAGGGTCTCCCGCAGTGCCGCTGCCGCCACGGTCTCCCCGTTCTCCATGAAGCCGGCGGGAAGGGTCCACTTGCCATGGCGCGGTTCGATGGCGCGGCGGCAGAGCAGCACGCGTCCCTCCCATTCCGGCAGGGCCCCGACTACGAGCCGGGGATTGCGGTAATGGATTGCACCGCAGCTGTCGCAGACGTGTCGCGGCAGCGTGTCGCCGGCGGGGATCCGCAGCGAGACGGGGGCGCCGCAGGCGCTGCAGAAGTTCATCGCCGGATCCATTGATTGATTCTAGCGCGGCGCCCGGATCGCCGGCCCGGTCGGGTTCAATGGAAAATACTCTATAAACTTCATAAAGATGGAGTGATTTTGTAAGGTTTTTTCTTACAATGATCTTCTATCTAATTCTTACAAAAGATTGGTTTTTCCAGTGATTTCTTTCTTGTCATGCCTCATGGGAACATGCAATCGCCGTGATTCGGGCATTTCTTGGCCCGGCCGGCGCTCACAAGGAGTGCATACCGATGAAATCGACTGACACCTACAACGACATAAAGGAAGTCAATCTCTCGTACCTCATGCTGGCGCAGAACATGGTTCGCTCGGATCGGGAGGCCGCCATATTCCGGCTCGGAATCAGCGAAGAGATCGCCGATCTGATCGGCCGCCTGACGCCCGGACAGGTCCTGAAGATGGCCAGCTCGGACATGTTGCTGTGCAACTTCCGCTTCGACGACACGCTGCTGCTCGATCTGCTCGCCAACCACGAGCGTGACCGCGGCGTCGGCCACCTGCATGCGACGATTCTCGCCGCGGGCAGGCCCGTCGCCTCGATGGCCTGACGACGTCGTTTCAACCCCCTTTACCGGGTTCCCGTAGCGGAGGACTTCCCATGCGCAATAAATCCGTCATTATCGAAGCCAAGGATATCGGGCTCGCCATCGAGCTGATCGAACTCGGCGCCCGCCTGCAGCTGCTCGAGGCCGAGACGAATCTCTCCCGCGAGCGCCTGCTCAAACTCTACAAGGAAGTCCGGCACGAGTCGCCGCCCAAGGGCATGCTGCCGTTCTCGACCGACTGGTTCATGACCTGGCAGCCGAACATCCACGCCTCGCTGTTCATGGCCTATTTCCGCTTTCTCAAGTCACATACGCAGCTGGCCGGCCTCGAACTGATCATCAAGTCCTACCGGATGTATCTCGATCAGGTGAAACGTGGCGGCATGGAAACCGTGCTGTCGCTGACGCGGGCGTGGACCATGGTGCGCTTCTTCGATGCCAACATGCTGCAGATGGCCACCTGCCGCGAATGCGGCGGGGAGTTCGTTGCCCACGCCTACGATCCAACCCGTGGTTACGTGTGCGGCCTGTGCCACATGCCGGCTCGTGCCGGCAAGACGCGGCGTGCCGCTGAAGCCGCGGCCAGCGCGGCAGGAGCTGTTGCCTGAGGTAGCACTCGCGGCAGCCTCTGCAGGACCGGCGGCCAGTCCGCCGGTTTCAGTTTTTTCATTCTTTCCGGCCTGACTCGGCAATTCCGTTGCCGAGCCTGTCGCGCACGCCCGGTTTGCCGTTATGATGGCAGACCAATCCGTGCCTGCCGCGCCTTTGCGGGCAGGCACGACGAACTAGAAAAATATTCGTTCAGGGCCTGCGTCGATGTTACTGATCATCGGGTACGTCATCATCCTGGCTGCATCCGTCGGTACCTACGCGGTGCATGGCAGCCTGGCGGCCCTCTTCGTCCCGCTCGAATATCTGGCGATCGTCGGACTTACCATCGGCGGCTTCGTTGCGTCGAACGGCAGCAAGGCGGTCAAGGCGACGCTGAAGGCGCTGCCCGGCGCCCTGAAGGGCTCGAGCCTCGACAAGGCCCTGTACATGGACCTGCTGGCGATGCTTTACGAGATTCTCGGCAAGGTGCGCAAGGAAGGCCTGATGGCCATCGAAGGCGACATCGAGAATCCGGAAGCGAGCCCGGTCTTCTCCAAGTATCCGAAAATCCAGCACGACCACCACGTCATGGAATTCATCTGCGACTACCTGCGCATGATGGTGGGCGGCAACCTGAATGCGTTCGAGATCGAGAACCTGATGGACCTCGAGATCGAGACCCATCACCAGGAGGCGCACCTGCCCGCCCACGTCATGTCGAAGGTCGCCGATGCGGTGCCGGCGTTCGGCATCGTCGTCGCGGTCATGGGCGTCGTCAATGTTATGGGTTCGGTCGGCCAGCCGCCGGCGATCCTGGGCAAGATGATCGGCGGCGCGCTGGTCGGTACCTTCCTCGGCATCCTGGTGTCCTACGGCTTCGTCGCGCCCGTCGCCGGCCAGCTCGAACAGAAGTGCGAACAGGACGGCAAGATCTACCAGGTCATCAAGGCGGTACTGCTGGCGAGTATGAACGGCTACGCACCGCAGGTCGCCGTGGAGTTCGGGCGCAAGGTGCTTTACGCCAACGACCGGCCGACCTTCATCGAGCTCGAGGAAGATCTCAAGAGCCGCAAGGGCAAGTGAAACCCATGGCGACCGCGGACCAACAGCGATGAGCGACGATACCCAGCAGCCAATCGTCATCAAGAAGATCAAGAAGGGCGGCGCCGGAGCGCACGGCGGTGCCTGGAAGATCGCCTATGCCGACTTCGTCACGGCGATGATGGCGTTCTTCCTGTTGATGTGGCTGCTTGGCTCGACCACGCAGGGCGACCTGCTCGGCATCGCCGACTACTTCCAGAACCCGCTCAAGCTGTCGCTTTCCGGCGGGTCCGGCTCGGGCGATTCCTCGTCGGTGATCCAGGGCGGCGGGCGCGACCTGACATCGACCTTCGGCCAGGTCAAGAGAGGTGACACCGAAGCGGAAAAGAAGACCATCAACCTGCAGCGCATGAAGGCCGAGTTCGAGCGAACCGAAAAGGCCAAGCTGGAAGGGCTCAAGGAGGATCTCGAGAAGCTGATCAATTCGAGTACGTCGCTGAGCCAGTTCAAGAACCAGCTGCTGCTCGACCTGACCACCGAAGGCTTGCGCATCCAGATCGTGGACGACAAGAACCGCCCGATGTTCGATTCTGCCAGTTCGGAGGTGAAGCCCTACACGCGTACCATCCTGCGCGAGATCGGCCTGGTGCTCAACAAGGTGGACAACCGCATCAGCCTTTCCGGCCACACCGATGCGCAGCCGTATACCGGCGGTGACCGCGGCTTCGGCAACTGGGAGTTGTCGACCAATCGGGCCAATGCTTCGCGTCGGGAGCTGGTCGCCGGCGGCATGGAGGATGCAAAGGTGATGCGCGTGGTGGGGCTGGCGTCGACCGTGCTGTTCGACAAGGAACAGCCCTATAGCCCGAACAATCGCCGCATCAGCATCATAGTGCTCAACAAGCGTACGGAAGAGGCAATCCTCGCCGACGGAAGGCAGACCGAGGTGGAAAACGCCCGCGATCTGGACGGCGGACTATTCAATCGTGCTGCAGAGGCAGCTCGTTAACACGACTACAATCGAACGATCATGCGCTTCTTCAACAAGGTCTTCTGGTTCGGTCTCGCGTGGCTGGTCGTGGTCGGCGGAATTGCCGCCGCTGTGGTCGGCGGAGCCAATGCACCGGTCATCTGGGTGCTGCTGCTGCTCGTTGGACTGGGGTGGCAGGCAATCGCGACCGCGCTCGGTGGCGGCGATGCCGCAGGCACCGAGGGGCGCCGCGCAAAGGGCGAGGAGTCCGCGCTGCTCGAAGAGTTCCACTCCCTGCTCGACGAATGCTCGCGCCGTTTTTCGGCGCAGTTCGAGATTTCCCGCGGCGAACTGGCACGCGTGCAGGTTCTCCTCTCCGAGGCGATCGAGACCCTGACCGCAAGCTTCCACAACATGAACCAGCATACGGAGCGCCAGCGTGAGGTGTCGATCGCCGTCACGTCGGGCAAGGACGGGCAGTCTGGCGGCGCCGGGTTCGACCAGTTCGTCAAGGACACCACGGAAGTTATGCAGCGCGTGGTCGACAGCATCGTCGGCAACAGCAAACTCGGCATGGAACTGGTCGAGCTTACCGAGAACATTTCGGCGCGAACCCAGGACGTGCAGACGATCCTTACCGAGATCGGCGCCATCGCCAAGCAGACCAACCTGCTGGCGCTTAACGCGGCCATCGAGGCAGCACGCGCCGGCGAGGCGGGACGCGGCTTTGCGGTCGTCGCCGACGAGGTCCGCGACCTGTCCGGGCGGACGTCGCAGTTCAGCCAGCAGATCAACAAGGTGATCCAGAACATGCAGGTCACCGTCAAGCAGACCGAGACGGCGATTCAGCGCATGGCCAGCCAGGACCTCACATTTGCCTTCGAGTCCAAGCAGAACGTCGAGAAGATCATCGATACGATGGAATCGCAGAACGAGGCGCGGGTGGTCGCCCTCAGCCGCCTCGGCAATATCGCGGATGAAGTCGATGTGCAGGTGGTGCGTGCCGTCACCGCACTGCAGTTCCAGGACATCGTTTCGCAGCTGCTGGGCCATGTCGGGCGGCGCGTGGATGCCATCGACGAAGTTGCGCGGCATCTTGGCGCCCTGGCGCAGACGCTGCACGCCGCGTCGGAATTGCCGGATGCAGCAGTAGCCCTGCAATCACTGCGTGCCGAGACGCTTGGCGTATCAGAGCGTCTCAAGGACATGGAGCAAGCCACCGATCACTGTCCGGTCGATCAAAAGGAAATGAACCAGGGCGGAGTCGAACTGTTTTGAGCCAATCCGCCATCCGTATCTGAAGGGAGTCACAGAAAATGTCCAAGACAATTCTCGCCGTCGACGATTCCGCGTCCATACGCCAGATGGTGGCGTTTACCCTCAAGAGCTCCGGCTACGAAGTCGTCGAGGCAGTCGATGGCCAGGACGGGCTCGACAAGGCCAAGACGAAGAGCTTCAACCTGGTCCTTACCGACCAGAACATGCCGCGCATGGACGGCATTACCCTGGTAAAGAGCCTGCGCGCCATGCCGCAGTACAAGACAACGCCGATCCTGATGCTGACCACGGAGTCCTCCGACGCGATGAAATCGCAGGGCAAGGCGGCGGGAGCGACAGGTTGGCTGGTCAAGCCATTCGACCCGCAAAAGCTCGTCGAAGTCGTCAAGAAGGTCATCGGCTGACGTCGCCGACGTCGGACGGGGAGGCACCATGTCCATCGACATGAGCCAGTTCTACCAGGTGTTCTTCGAGGAGTCTGCGGAGCACCTGAACAACATGGAGTCGCTGCTGCTCGGACTCGACGTCGCCAATCCGGACGCCGAGGACCTCAACGCGATTTGCCGCGCTGCGCATTCGATCAAGGGATCGTCGGGTACCTTCGGTTTTACCGACCTGGCCGAGGTGACGCACGTACTCGAAAATCTGCTCGACCGGATTCGCAAGGGCGAGCTGGCATTGCGTCCTGAAATGATCGATGCCTTCCTCGATGCGGGGGACGTACTCAAGGACCTGCTGGCGGCCCATCGCGGCGACGGCAGCGCGGACCCCGCCCAGGTAGCGGCGATGTGCCGGCGTTTGTCCGACCTTACCGGCGATGCCGCCGCCCCTTCCGCGGGAGTTGCGGTGCCGCAACCCGCCGATGCCGCCGCCGGCGCGCTCGAGGCGAGCTTCGTGCTTGAGCTCGACGGCGAGGCGGCACAGGCCGCCGTGGACAATCTCGTCGCGGAGCTGGGCGAGCAGTGGCCCGTGTCCATCATCGGCCGCTCCGCCGGGCCGGACCAGCCCTGGCGCCTGAGCATAGGCGCCGGCGCCGACCCCGAGTCCGTGCGCGGCCTGCTCGAATTCGTCGCACGCAGCGACAGCATTCGTATCGGTCCGGCGGGCGCTGCCACAGAGGCCCAGGGAGATGCCGACGGCGCCTACGGATTTTTCGACGATGCCCCAGTCGCTCAGGCTGCGCCTGCCGAGGAAACCGCGTACGGATTCTTCGACGATGCCCCGGCGGTGCCCGCGGTTGCCGAGCCAGCACCGGATGCCGGAATCAAGGCGGGCAGCGAAGGCGACGGCTTCGGCTTCTTCGTCGATGTGCCTGCACCTGCCCCCGAGGCGCCGGCGGCGGCACCGGTCGTGGCGACGCAAACGGTGGCGAAGTAGGAGGCGCCCAAGCGCGCTGCGCGTCCAGCGGCGGGAGGCGAGACGTCGATTCGCGTCGATGTGGAAAAAGTGGACCAGCTCATCAACCTCGTTGGCGAGCTCGTCATTACCCAGGCGATGCTGGCGCAATCCGCATCGGTTCTCGATCCCGTTGAATTCGAGCGCCTGCACAATGGGCTGGGCCAGCTCGAGCGCAATACGCGCGACCTGCAGGAATCGGTGATGTCAATCCGCATGATGCCGATCTCGGTCGTCTTCTCCCGCTTCCCGCGCGTCGTGCGCGACCTGGCGCAGAAGCTCTCCAAGCAGATCGAGCTGAAGACCATCGGCGAGGGCACCGAACTGGACAAGGGCCTGATCGAACGCATCGCCGATCCGCTCACGCACCTGGTGCGCAACAGCATCGACCACGGCGTCGAGATGCCGGATGACCGCATTGCCAAGGGCAAGCCGGCGATGGGTACGATCACTCTCAAGGCCTACCACCAGAGCGGCAACATCGTGATCGAGGTCGGTGACGACGGTGCCGGACTCAACCGGCAGAAGATTCTCTCCAAGGCGCGCGAGCGGGGCCTGGCCGTGCAGGACCAGATGACGGACAACGAGGTCTGGCTGCTCATCTTCGAACCGGGCTTCTCGACCGCCGATCAGGTTACCGAGGTGTCGGGACGCGGCGTCGGCATGGACGTGGTGAAGCGCAACATTTCGGCGATGGGTGGTCGGGTCGAGATCGAGTCGATGGCCGGCGTCGGTACGCGCATGACGGTGCGCCTGCCGCTGACGCTTGCGATCCTGGACGGCATGTCGGTCGGAGCCGGCAAGGAGACCTACATCATCCCGCTCGGCTATGTCGTCGAGTCACTGCAGGCCGAGCGCTCCATGATCAAGAGCGTCTCCGGCGTCGAACGGCTTGTCCAGGTGCGCGATGAGTATCTGCCGGTCGTGGCCCTGTATGAAATTTTCGGAATCCACGACACGATCACGCGGCTCGACGAAGGCATCATGGTCGTGCTCGAGGCGGATGGCGTGAAGGCGGCACTGTTCGTCGACGCCTTGATCGGCCAGCACCAGGTCGTGATCAAGAGCCTGGAATCCAACTACCGCAAGGTGCCGGGAGTTTCCGGCGCGACGATCATGGGCGACGGCCATGTGGCACTGATCCTGGACGTGGTCGCCCTGGTTCAAATGGCGAAGAGCGCAGTTCCGGCTGCCGCCTGAAGAAGCGGAGCATCGAGACGAGGAGCAAATGATGGTTCAAGAGAATGCGGTCCAGACAGGCGATGGCGCCGGCGAAGGCAGTGTGGCAAGGGAATACCTGACCTATACCCTCGGCCCCGAGGAGTACGCGATCGACATCCTTAAGGTGCAGGAGATTCGCGGCTACGAGGCTCCGACGACGATCGCCAATGCGCCGGACTTCCTCAAGGGCGTGATCAACCTGCGCGGTACGATCGTCCCCATTGTCGACCTGCGCATCAAGTTCAACGTCGGCAAGGCGGAATACACGCCGTTCACCGTGGTCATCATCCTCAACATTGGTGGTCGCGTCGTCGGCATCGTCGTGGACAGCGTCTCCGACGTGACGATGCTGCGCAAGGACCAGATCAGGCCGGCGCCGGAATTCGCGGCAACGGTGGATACGAAGTACATCAACGGCTTGTGCACGCTGGACGAGCGCATGCTTATCGTCGTGGACATCGAGCGCCTGATGCTCTCCGCGGAGATGGCGCTCGTCGACGAAACGGTCGCCAGCGCGGCCTGAACCCAGGGGGGAGCGAGCAATGAACAAGCTTTCGCTGCGCATGCGTTTGGCGATCATGGTGGCAGTGCCGCTGCTGGGCATGATCTGGGTATCGGGCTGGAATACCGTCGAGAAGCTTCTGCAGGCCCGCGAAATGACACGGATGCAGGGGCTGGTCGAAGTTGCCACGCGCACCGGCGCCCTGGTGCACGAGCTGCAGAAGGAACGGGGCATGAGCTCCGGTTTCATCGGCAGCAAGGGCGCCAACTTTGCCGCCGAACTGCCCAAGCAGCGCGGTGAAGTCGACAAGCGCCTGGCCGCGCTGAAGCAGGGTCTGGAGGGAATCGATGCGCCATCCTTCGGTGCGGCATTCACCGCGGCGCTGGATGAGTCGCGCAAGCAGCTCGCCGACCTGGAAGCCCGGCGCAAGGCCATTTCCGCGCTGGAAATTCCCGCGCCGGACGCGATCGGCTACTTTACCCAGACCATCGGCGCCCTGCTCAAGACGCCCGGCCAGTTGTCGACGCTCAGCACCGACAAGGAGATCGCCCGCCTGGCGTCGTCGTATGGCGCATTGCTGCAGGCCAAGGAGCGGGCAGGCGTCGAGCGCGCCGTGCTCTCCAACGTGTTCGGTACCGACAAGTTCGCACCGGAGATGCTGGTGCGCTTCCTCAACACGTCGTCCGCGCAGGAGACCTGGTTCGCGATCTTCAAGGGTTATGCGACGGAAGAGCAGCGCCGCTTTGCCGACGACAAGCTGTCAGGTTCCGCGGTCTCGGAGGTTGCCAACTTCAAGCAGACGGCCATTGCCCGCATGAACGAGGCAAGCCTCGGCCTCGATGCCAAAAAGTGGTTTGCCGCTGCTACGGCGCGGATCGACCTCATGAAAGCGGTCGAAGACAAGCTGGCGACAGATCTGACGGGGGCCATGCAGGACCTCAAGGAATGGGCCACCAAGATCGCTGTCTTCTACAGCGCTTCGACCCTGCTGGCGGCCCTGTTCGTGTTCCTGTTGGCACGCGCCATCGTCAAGCGCATTCTGGCGCAGATCGGCGGCGAGCCGGAGGACGCGGTTCGCTTCGTGCACGCCGTGGCCGAGGGCAAGCTCGACAATCAGATCGCCATCGCGAAGGGCGACAGCGAGAGCATCGTCGCGTCGATGGACCGCATGCAGACCCAACTGCGTGAGCGCATCACCGAAGAGCGCCGTGCGGCCGGCGAAAACCTGCGCATCAAGATCGCGCTGGACAACGTCAGCACCGGCGTCATGATTGCCGATGCCGAGCGGCGCATCATCTACGCCAACCAGTCGGTGCAGCGCATCCTGAAGAACGCCGAAGCGGACATTCGCAAGCAGTTGCCGAACTTCAGCGCAGACAAGCTGGTGGGGCAGAACATCGACGGCTTCCACAAGAATCCGTCTCACCAGGCGCGGCTCCTGGCAGAGTTCACCAGCACCTACACGGCCAACCTGGAGATCGGCGGCCGCTTCATGGTCGTCTCCGCCAACCCGGTCATTTCACCGGATGGACAGCGCCTGGGGGCGGTGGCCGAATGGCGCGATCGCACCGGCGAAGTTCTCACCCAACGCGAAGTGGCGATGATGGTGAATGCCGCCGCGGCTGGAAACTTCGACACGCGCATCGAGAGCGAGGGCAAGGAGGGCTTCTTCCGCGACCTGGCCGAGGGCCTCAACCGACTCGCCGAAACGACCGCAAACGGCCTCAATGACGTGGCGCGGATCCTGCAGCGCGTCGCTCAGGGCGATCTGACGCAGACCATTGAAGCGAGCTATGAAGGCTTGTTCGGGCAGTTGAAGGACGATACGAACGGCACGATCGAGCGGCTGCGGGAGGTGGTGGGTCGGATCAAGGAAGCGACGGAAGCGATCAACACGGCGGCGAAGGAGATTGCCGCGGGTAACCAGGACC
>CAYTFA010000012.1:0-13190 GCA_964436755.1 uncultured Rhodocyclaceae bacterium
CGCGCCCGGCGGCCTTTCGCTCGCCGCCGGCGTCGCCGTCGCCCGCGCGCTGGCCACCTGCGGCGCCGACCGCTGCGTGCTCAAGTGGCCCAACGACATCCTGCTCGGCGGCCGCAAGCTCGGCGGCATCCTCGTCGAGCTGCTGCCCGGAGCGCCGCACGCCGCCGTCATCGGCATCGGCATCAACCTCAAACTCCCGGATGGCATGCCGGCAGACGTGCGCGCCGCTTCGGCCGCCTTCGTCGATGCCGCACCGCTGCCCCCCGTCGAGGAGCTGTATGCCGCGCTGCTCACCCAGCTCGCGCACACGCTCGACGCCTTCGCCGCAGGCGGGTTCGCTGCCCTGCGCAATGACTGGATGGCGCGACACGCCCATCAGGACACCCAGGTGCGCCTCGATTCCGATTTCGCGCCGCCGCGGTATGGCCTTTGCCGCGGCGTCGATGAGGACGGCGCGCTGCTGATCGAGCACGAGGGTCGTATCGAGCGCGTGCTGTCGGGCGAAATCTCGCTGCGCGGCACGGGAGCAGGGCCGTGATGCTTTGCCTCGATGCCGGTAACAGCCGGCTGAAGTTCGGCCTCTACGCCGACGGCCGCTGGCGGCAGCAGGGCGCGATCGAGCACGCCGCGCTCGGCCAACTCCCAACACAGCTGGCCGCACGGCCAGCGCGCATCGTCGCCTGCAACGTCGCCGGACCGCAGGTGGCGCAGGGCATCGAAGCGCTGGCGCGGGAAATGGCCGTGCCTCTGGCGTGGCTGACCAGCAGCGCCTCCGCCTGCGGCGTGAGCAATGGCTACGAGCGACCACAGCAACTCGGCGCCGACCGCTGGGCCGCACTGATCGGCGCGCGCGCCCTGCATGCCGGCGCCGCAGTGGTGGTAATGGCCGGCACGGCGACCACCATCGATGCGCTGGATGCCAATGGCCGTTTTCGCGGCGGCCTCATCCTGCCTGGCCTGGAACTCATGCAGCGCTCGCTGGCCGAGGGCACGGCCGACCTGCCACACGCACAGGGCCATTACTGCAACCTTGCGACCAATACGGACGACGCCATCGTCAGCGGTGCCCTCCACGCCACGCTGGGCGCCATCTCGCGCGTGCGCTCCACGCTGGGCGCGGAGGCTGCTTGCGTGCTTTCAGGTGGCGCGGCGAAGGAACTTGCAGCGCGGCTTCAAGCACCGCTCCTGTGGGTCGATAACCTCGTGCTGGAAGGACTTGCTCGCTTTGGCGCGGCTTCGTGATTCGATGTAGCAGGCTATCCGCGCTATGTAAGGCAAGGCGAGTTACACGCCAGTGACTCAGTTCGGCCAGAAGCAGAAGTTGCCGTGATTCCCGTTGGGAACCTGAGGTGTCTGACTTTTCGGGTAGGTTGCGTTCATCATGAACGCAACCTTACACTGCGAAAATGGCTCTCGGCGCTTGGTGCAATGGGATCGCTCACCGCTAACTGTCATCAACAGCTTGCCGGGACCATTCTTCCCCGGATAGCTGGCATGGTGCGAGACATCTGCCTAGGAGAGGCAAGAATGAGGAAATCGGGAGCCGCCGCTCCGCGCAACGCTAATCGTTGACCATTGGATACGTGGAACAACCATGAGTGAAAGGAGAAATTGGCCACCACTGCTCCAAGCGGTAGCTGATTACAGATATCCAGAAGCTCGGAAGTTACTGGACCAGGGAGCAGACGTGAATGCCGCAGTTCCTGTTGAGAACTGGATGCTCGATGGTGTCACCGCCCTGATGTTCGCCACAGGGGCCTTTGACGGTTATGTACTAGATGAGCGTAGCCCCGGGCGAGGCTTCGACCCGCAGTTCCTTGAGTTTCTGCTTCACGCTGGCGCAAACATCAACGCACGTACGCATAAGGGGGTGACGGCGCTCCATTTAAGCCTTGCAAATGCCGAATTGAGACGATTCCTTCTGGATCACGGTGCAGATTGCGAAATCGCCAATGAATATGGCGCCGCGCCGCTACATCAGGCTGCCACGTATGGTGGGACGGATGCTTGCAGGGATTTGTTCCAGCATGGTGCCAAGTTAGAAACCACTGACAAGTACGGATATACACCGCTCCTATGGGCTGCACAGGGTGCATTCCCCGAAACAATCAAGGCACTGATTGAGTTGGGGGCGAATGTAGAGGCTGCGCTCCCCGATGGCAATCGGGCTTTGCATCTTGCAGCCAACTCGGTCAATTGGTCACGCACCGCGGACACGCTTCAAGTATTGCTAGAAGCGGGCGCGAAAGTGAATATGCCGGGTTCGAATCAGAACACACCTTTGCACTATGCTGCCCTCGGGTATTCTGCCGATGCGATAAGAGTGCTCTTGCGTCATGGCGCCAACAGAATGGCACGCGCGGCAAATGGTGCTACTCCGTTGGATACGGCACTTCTTTACCACAAGGATGAGGCTGCACGCGCTTTGCAGGGGGGCTAAGCGGATACTGTCAAAGTCTGCAATCCCAGATCGTATCCGCGATGATGGGGGCCGTTTTGTCTGGTGAAACTAGCTCAGAAATAGCGTCCGAACGGGTCGAGCCTTTCTTTGACATGGCACGCGCTTGGTTTACGCAGCACTATGGGAAGCGCCCCGGTTTTCGATTGCGCGAAAATCTCCATTGGCCCAAAACAATCTGATCCAGCGGCAGTTGAATCTCTACGTCGGGTCGCGCGCTGGTCTCGAGATTTATTACGAGCAGGCTAGAGGCGCCAACAATGGCGTAATGACCATTCGCAGGCGCGGACGTCTGGAACATCACGCACAGGTTTATGCCGCGCTGTTCGGTGTGGGCGTCGGTCTTATTGCATTTCTGATTGTGATTTCGGCAGGGCTTGACGAAAACTGGTTCACCAGACCGAGCCGCATTCTGCCCGAGCCCCACTTTCACGGCGGTGCATTTCTTCTTGCTCCTATTATTTCTTCCCTGATTGCAGGGCTCCTGGCTACCGCCGCAGCCTGGCCTCTTACACTTATTTCTCGACCATTGTGCCGAGTCGCCAATCGGAACGAGAATCTGGTAACGCCGGACAGGTTGTTTGAGATACTCATCAAACAGTAGCGAAAGGATGGCTTCCTTTCGCGTTAGGCGGCGGTCGGAAGCTGTCATCTCCTCCCGTAACGAACGCTCCAGCGCGGTGCGTCCGCACCATCCTTGCGCGGGCGCCGGACCCTGACCCAGGCCAGCATCGCCTCGGCGAGATATGGCAATACCGCGCCACCGCCCATGATCGCCAGTGTTTCCAATGGAAGTATGATGACTACCCTCCGTCTTGCGTAAGCCTCAAGCAATAGCTACGCAAGTACGGTGCCAACCCGTGTTGGCAAGAAAGGCGGGCGATTCAGGTGCGCCGGGCCGGCACGCCTCGGCAGAAGCCTCGCTTCAGCCCTTGAGCAGCTCTCCGGCAACGATGAGCTGCCGCACCTGGCTCGTGCCGGCGCCGATCTCGATGAGCTTGCCAGCGCGGTAAAGGCAATTCACTTCCGTGTCCCAGACGAAACCGCTGCCACCGTGGATCTGCACGGCATGGTCGAGCACGGTCTTCAGCATGTAGCCGGCGTGCAGCACGCAGGCGGCGGAACGCTTGTGGATTTCGCCGCGCCCGGCCTCGCCGGCGGCGGCAATCTCCTTGAGTACCTGGTAAGTGAAGGCGCGCACGGACTCGAGGGCCGCATACATGTCCGCCAGCATGCCCTGCACGAGCTGGAAGCTGCCGATCGGCTGGCCGAACTGGATGCGCGTACGCGCGTAGTCGAGCGAGAGGTCGAGCGCGCGCTGGGCGAGGGCAATGACGTGGCCGCTGAAGAACACGCGCTCGATGTCGAGCCCGCTCATCACCACCCGGACGCCGGCATCCTCGCCACCGACCAAGTTCGCCGCAGGAACGCGGCAATCGTCGAAGACCAGCTCCCCGGTCGGGCTGCCGCGCCAGCCCATTTTCTTCAGCGACTGGGCAACGGCGAAGCCCGGCGTGCCCTTCTCGACGACGAAGGCCGAGATACCGTGCTGGCCGCGTTCGGGCGAGGTCTTTGCATATACGAGCAGCAGGTCGGCCACCGGGCCGTTGGTGATGAACATCTTGCGGCCGTTGAGCACGTAGTGGTCGCCTTCGCGGCGCGCCGTGGTGCGCATCGAACCCAGCGCATCCGAGCCGGCGCCCGGCTCGGTGAGGCCGAGCGCGCCGATGCCGGAGAGCATGCGCGGCAGGAAGCGCGCCTGCTGTTCGGCGCTGGCGTTGCGCACGAGGTTGTTCACGCACAGGTTCTCGCTGGCGCCCCAGCTCGCGCCAAGCATGTTGTTCCAGTAGGACAGTGCTTCACCAACGAAGAACTGTGCGACCAGATCCAGCCCCGGCCCGCCCAGCGCCTCGGGCACGGTCGTGCCGAGCAGGCCCACCTCTCGCATGCGGCGGTATTCGGCTTCGGGAAACCATTCCTCGTCATCCATGCGCCGCAACAGCGGATGGTGGCGCTCGCGCGCATAGCGCCATGCCATGTCGTAAATCTGCTGATGCTGTTCGCCGAAGCCGTAGCGCCCCAGGTCGATCATGGTGTAGTCCTCCTGTCGCACAGTCTACCCAAGGTGCATCGCGGCTTGCCCCCCCAGCGCGGATGGCCGACAATAGCGCGACCGGAGGAGCTCACGATGCCTGCCCATTTCCTCGCCACGCTACCCAATTTCCTCGCCTACCTGGGCGCCGCACTGCTGCTGCTGGTGGCGTTTGTCGCCATCTACGTCATGGTCACGCCCTACGACGAGCTGCGCCTCATCCGCGACGGCAACGTCGCCGCGGCAGTGTCGCTGTCGGGCGCCGTGCTCGGCTTCGCCATGCCCATCGCCAACGTCATCGCCCACAGCGACACGCTGCTCGACCTGCTGGTGTGGGGCATCGTCGCCGGCGTGGTGCAGCTCGCCGCCTGGGGCCTGGCGCGCATCGCGCTGCCCCACCTCAAGGCTGACATCGAGTCCGGGCAGATGGCATCGGCGGTTTTCGTCGCCGTCCTCTCGCTTACCGTCGGGCTGATCAATGCGGCCTGCATGACCTACTGACTTCTACCGGGGAGACTTTCATGGCACTCATGGACTTCATCAAGAAACAGTTCATCGACGTCATCCAATGGACGGAGGACGACGGGGATACCATGGCCTGGCGCTATCCGATGGCCGAACTCGAGATCCAGAACGGTGCCAGCCTGACCGTACGCGAGTCGCAGATGGCGGTGTTCGTCAACGAAGGCCAGGTGGCCGACGTGTTCGGGCCCGGCATGTACAAGCTGACGACGCAGACGCTGCCGGTGCTGACCTACCTGAAGAACTGGGACAAGCTGTTCGAGTCGCCCTTCAAGTCCGATGTCTATTTTTTCTCGACGCGCCAGAAGATCGACCGCAAGTGGGGCACGCCGAACCCGATCACCATCCGTGACAAGGATTTCGGCATGGTTCGGCTGCGTGCCTTCGGCATCTACGCCTTCCACCTCGTTGACCCGAAGGCCTTCCACACGTCGATCTCCGGCACGGTCGAGCGCTACACCAGCGAGGAGCTCGAAGGCCAGTTGCGCAACACCATCGTCGGCCACATCGCCGACATCTTCGGCGAATCCGGCGTGCCCTTCATCGACATGGCAGGCAACCAGGTCGAGTTCGGCAATGCGCTGAAGGCCAAGATGGAGCCGATGTTCGCCGGCTACGGCCTCGCCCTGGACAGCCTGAACGTGCAGAACATCTCGCTGCCCGAGGAGCTGCAGGCGATGCTGGACAAGCGCATCGGCGTGAACATGATGGGCGGCATGCAGGCTTACACCCAGTTCCAGACCGCCGAGGCGATTCCGCTCGCGGCGCAGAACGAAGGCGGCCTGGCCGGGCTCGGTGCCGGTGTCGGCGTAGGCTTCGGCATGGGCCAGCAGATCGCCGGCGCAATGGCCGGAGCGCTGAACCCGGGACAGGGCGCGGGCGCCCCCGCGGCGCCCTCGGCCGACGAGGTCGTCGCCACCATCGAGAAGCTGCACGGGCTGGTCGGCAAGGGCGTCCTCTCCCAGGCCGAGTTCGAGGCCAAGAAGGCGGAACTGCTGAAGAAGCTCGGCTGACCGCTTCACCCCGGACCCCGGGCCATGCCCTTCCGCGCCAATTGCCCGGCCTGCGGCGCGCCGGTCGCGTTCAGGTCGTCGGCATCCTTCCACGCCGTCTGCGAGTTTTGCCGCAGCACGCTGGTGCGGCAGGACGGCAAGCTGGAGAACCTCGGCCGCATGGCCGATCTCGTCGAGGATGCCTCGCCCCTGAGGCTTGGCAGTGAGGGACGCTACCAGGGCACGCACTTCGCGATCATCGGCCGCATCCAGCTGCGCTACGCGGCGGGCGTCTGGAACGAATGGCACCTGCTGTTCGACGACCAGCGCACGGGTTGGCTCTCCGATGCCGCCGGCGAGTATGTGGTCAGCTTCCTGACGCCGCCGCGGGCCGAGCTACCAAGCCTCGAGTCGCTTGCCCCCGAAGATGCATTGACCCTCGCCGGACGGGAATTCGTCGTCACCGACATCGAGCAGGCAACCTGTGTCGCCGGTGAAGGCGAGCTGCCGTTCTCCTTCGGTGCCGGCTACCCGGCGCCGCTCGTCGACCTGCGGACACGGGACGGCGCCGCGGCGGGCTTTGCCACCATCGATTATTCGGAGACGCCGCCGCTCTTCTTCGTCGGCCAGTCGCTGCCCTTCGCCGCCTTCGCCTTCACCGGGCTGCGTGAAGCCGATGCGGCCGCCAGGCCGGCGGCGGTGGCCGCGCTGCAATGCCCGGCCTGCGGCGGACCGATCGCCATCCACGACAAGGCCGTGCTGAGCGTCGCCTGCCCATCCTGCCTGACGGTGCTCGATGCGCAGGACCCGAAGCTGCGCGTGCTGCAAAAGGCCGCGGCGGCCCTGCGCGTCGAGCCTGCGATTGCACTCGGCAGCGTCGGACGCTTCGGAGGCCGCGAGTGGACCGTGATCGGCTTCCAGCAGCGCGCGATCGTCCCCGGGGACGGGCCGCCCTGGCAGGAGTACCTGCTGCACCACCCGCAGGAGGGCTTTCGCTGGCTGGTCGAGGCGCAGGGCCACTGGAACTGGGTGAGCCCGCTGGCCAAGCTGCCGGTGCATCGACCCGGCGCTCCGACAGCCACCCTCGGCGGTGAAAGCTTCCGCCGCTTTTCCGCCGGCAAGGCCGAGACACGTTTCGTGATCGGCGAGTTCACCTGGACGGTGAGCGTCGGCGAGACCTGGGATACGACCGACTTCATCGCGCCACCGCGCATGCTGAGCCGCGAGGCGAACGGCAACGAAGTCACCTGGTCGGTCGGTGACTACCTGCCGCCCGCCGAGGTCGCCGCCGCATTCGGCATCAAGGACCCCCTCCCGACGCCGACCGGCATCGGCATGAACCAGCCCAACCCGCGCATCGACGGCCACCGCACGACGTGCGGCAACTTCTGGCGCTTTGCCGGGTTGGCGTTGCTGGCCCAGTTGCTCTGGGTCTTCGTGCTCGGCGGGCATTCGCTGCTGGACCAGCGCCTGGTGTTCTCCCCGCGTGCCGAGGAACCCTTGACCACGCGGGCCTTTCGCCTCGACGGCGGCGCGCGCGCGCTCGCCGTGCGCCACGACACCGACCTCGACAACAACTGGCTCGGCCTCAATCTGACGTTGGTGGACAAGGACAGCGGGCGTGCCTGGCATGCGCGTACCGAAGTCTCCTACTGGCAGGGCTCGGACGGCGGCGAGCGCTGGAGCGAGGGGGATCGCGCCCGCGAACTGGTGTTCCGCGACATCCCGCCCGGCAACTACCACTTCGTGATCGACGGGGAAGTCTCGGACGAGCGTCCCGTCGCCGTCGCCGACCGCATCACCGTGGTGCGCAACCCGGCGCCGTGGAGCAACCTGTTCCTGCTGCTGGGCTTCCTTGCGGTGTTCCCCGTCCTCAGCCGCCTCGGGGTCG
This sequence comes from uncultured Rhodocyclaceae bacterium, assembly GCA_964436755.1. GTDB lineage: Bacteria > Pseudomonadota > Gammaproteobacteria > Burkholderiales > Rhodocyclaceae > Sulfuritalea. The sequence goes on from CAYTFA010000012.1 coordinate 7,956, forward strand.
CCAACTTCGAGGCGAGCCGCTGGCGCGAGGCCGATTTCCTTCCCGGCGGGGCGGTGCGCCCGGCGGTTGCCAACTCCGACGGCGATTCGGGCGACGACGACTGATGGCACGCGTTGCACTCATCCTCGGCCTGGTTGCCTTTGCGCTGTTCAACTACGCGCAATATCAGGGCTGGAACGCCTTCGCCGACAGTGCCGAGGCGCAGCCGATGCGCTCGTCGGGCGGCACCTCGCGCACCTGGCACAAGTAGTCGCTGCACGATGCAAAAGCCGCTGCTCGCCTCCGTCTTCGTCGTCGCTTCCTGCGGCCTCGCCTACGAGCTGATCGCCGGCGCCCTGGCCAGCTACCTGCTCGGCGATTCGGTAACGCAGTTCTCGACGGTGATCGGCACCTATCTGTTCGCCATGGGCATCGGCTCGTGGCTGTCGAAGCACGTCGGCGCCACGTCGGTGTCGGGCCTGCTGGTGCGCTTCGTGCAGATCGAGCTTGGCGTCGGCCTCCTCGGCGGGCTCTCGGCAGGGCTCCTGTTCCTTCTGTTCACGCTGCACGCGGGGCCGTTCCGCCTTGCACTGTACGGACTCGTGCTGCTGATCGGCATCCTCGTCGGCCTCGAAATTCCGCTCATCATGCGCATACTGCGCCGCGAGGTCGGCTTCAACGATCTCGTCGCGCAAGTGCTTTCCTTCGACTACATCGGCGCGCTGGCCGTCTCGGTGCTGTTTCCGTTGCTGCTGGCGCCGCATCTCGGCCTGGTGCGGAGCGCGCTGCTGTTCGGCCTGCTCAATGCGCTGGTTGCGGCCTGGGCGCTATGGCTGTTCCGCGCGCAGATCGGCCCGCTCCCGGCGCTGCGCGCGCAGTGCGCGACGGTGATCGGCATCCTCGTCCTCGCCTTCGCCTTCGCCGGCCAGTTCGTCGGCCTTGCCGAGGCGAACCTCTACGCCGAAGACATTGTTCATGCCGAGTCCACGCCCTACCAGCGCATCGTCGTCACCCGCGTGCGCGACGAGACCCGCCTCTACCTCAACCACAACCTGCAGTTCTCCTCGCGCGACGAGTACCGCTACCACGAGGCGCTGGTGCACCCCGGCCTGGCCGGGCTGCCGTGGGCACGCCGCATCCTGGTGCTGGGCGGCGGCGATGGCATGGCGCTGCGCGAGATCCTCAAGTACCCGCAGGTCGAGTCGGTCACGCTGGTCGACCTCGATCCGCGCATGACCGAACTGTTCAGCCGCTCGCCGCTGCTTGCCGCGCTCAACGGCAACGCCTTCGCCTCACCCAAGGTGGCGGTGGTCAATGCCGACGCCATGCAATGGCTGGAACAAACCGACCAGGTCTTCGACTTCATCGTCGCCGACTTTCCCGACCCCTCCAGCCACGGCCTCGGCAAGCTGTACTCGACGGCCTTCTACCGCCTGCTGAAGCCCCACCTCGCGGAATCGGGCCGCCTCGTGGTGCAGGCGACTTCGCCGCTCTACGCGCGGCAGAGCTTCTGGACCGTGGTGACCACGCTGGAAGCGGCCGGCTGGCGCACCGCACCCTACCATGCGCTGGTTCCCAGCTTCGGCGAGTGGGGCTACATCCTCGCCGCGCGCCAGGCCTACCAGGCGCCGGAGACCATCCCGGCGGCGACCCGCTTCATCACCGCCGACGCGCTGCCGGCGCTGTTCCACTTCCCGGCCGACATGGCGCGCGTCGATGCCGAGCCGAATCGCCTCGACAACCAGGTGCTCGTGCGCAGCTTCGAGCGCGAGTGGGGCAGGGTGCAAAGCCACTGATGCGCCGCCGCGAGTTCCTCGCCGCCGGCGCGGCCGGCGCCGCGCTCGCCGCCTGCGGCAGGGGCACGCTACCACCGCTGCCGCCCGGCACCCTTTCCGGACCCGACGACGCGCTCGGCCATCGTCTGCGGCACCGCGATTTTCCGACACCGGGCGAATCGCGGCGTGTTGCCGTCGCCATCGTCGGCGGCGGCGTCGGCGGCCTTTCCGCCGCCTGGAAGCTGGCACGCGCCGGCTGCGAGGACTTCCTCCTGCTCGACCTGGAGGCGGAGCCGGGCGGCAACGCGCGCGCGGGACGCAACGACGTCAGCACCTACCCGCTGGGCGCCCACTACCTGCCGCTGCCGCCGCGCGAGGCGCGCGCAACGCGCGAACTGCTGGCGGAACTGGGTGCGCTGCAGGGCGACCGCGACGCGGCGCATCCGGCCTATGACGAACGCCTGCTTTGCCACGCCCCGCAGGAGCGGCTCTACGTCGACGGTTACTGGCAGGAGGGCCTTTGGCCGACGCTCGGCGTCCCCGCCGCGGAACGTGCCCAATACGCCCGCTTCCAGGACCACGTGCGCGAATTGCGCCTGCAGCGGGACGCTGCCGGCCGTCGCGCGTTCGCCCTGCCGCTGGACCAGTCCAGCCGCGACACGGCACTGCTGGCGCTCGACAGGCAGACGATGCGCGCATGGTTGCTGGCCGAAGGCTACACGGCGCCGGGTTTGCACTGGCTGGTCGACTATGCGTGCCGCGACGATTACGGCACGGCGGCGGCGCACACTTCGGCCTGGGCCGGCCTGCATTACTTCGCCAGCCGCGATTCCGAAGGCCAGGTGCTCACCGCGCCGGAAGGCAACGCCTGGTTGGCGCGCGGGCTGGCGCGTGCTGCCGGGGATCGCGTACGTCCGCGCGCACTGGCCTATCGCATCGAGCCCGGGCGGCGCGAGACCACGGTCGATGTCTATCTTGCCGACGAAGCACGCAGCCTCCGCCTGCGTGTGCGCGAGCTGATCTGGGCTGCGCCGCTGTTCCTGCTGCCGCACGCCTTCCCGGCGCTGCCCCCGGCGTGGCGCGAAGCCCTGCGCGGCATCGAGTATGCGCCGTGGGTAGTCGCCAACCTGACGCTGACGGCGCCGCCGGAATCGCGCGCCGGCCATGCGCTGGCCTGGGACAACGTATTGCGCGACAGCGAGGCGCTGGGCTACGTGGTGGCGACGCACCAGCAACTGCGTTATGCGCCGGGCCCGACGGTGATCACCTGGTATCGCGCGCTGCACGAGGAATCCGCGCAGCGTCCGCAGCGCCTGCTGTTCGACCGCACGCAGTGGGCGGCGGAGGTGCTGGCCGACCTGGCGAAGGCGCATCCGGAGATCCGCGAGACGGTAACGCGGCTGGATGTCCACCGCAACGCGCACGCCATGATCCGGCCACAGCCCGGGCGGCTGTGGGGCGGCGCACGCCGGCAATTCGAGCGCGGGCTGCCCGGCATCCAGTTCGCTCACGCCGACGTTTCCGGCCTGTCCCTGTTCGAGGAGGCGAACCACCGCGGCGTGCTGGCGGCCGAACGCACGCTGGCGCGTCTGGGCGTATCCTTCGCTTCTTCGCTATGAACGGCCTGCACATCCTCGCCGAATTCCACGACTGCGCGGGCGACCGCCAGTTGCTGCTCGACAGCGCGCGGCTGGCGCGGCTGTGTCGGGCCACGTGCCGCGATGCCGGGCTGGTCGTGGTCGCCGAGGCGTTCCACCAGTTCGCCGGGGCCGGCGCCACGGGCGCCGTCGTGCTCGCCGAGTCCCACCTTGCCGTTCACACCTGGCCCGAGGACAACGCGGTAACGCTCGACCTCTACGTCTGCAACCACAGCCGCGACAACCGCGCCGCCGCCGAGGCCGCCTATGCGGCGCTGCGCGCGGCATTCGCGCCGGGTCGCGAAGTCCGTCGCGATGTATGCCGCGGCCTCATGCTCGAATCCACCTGCTAACCGGCAATGCGCGTCCTGTTCTTCGTCCTCGTCCTGGCCAACCTGGTCTTTCTTGCCTGGGCGCAGGGCTACCTCGGCGGCGGCGACGAGAATCGCGAACCGCAGCGCATGGCACAACAGCTCAATCCGGAGAAGCTCAAGCTGGTACGCGAGGCGGCGGCCCCTGCGGCCAAGCGTGAGGAATCCGCCTGCCGCATGATCGATGGCCTGGCCCCGCCGGAGGGCGAGGCGCTGAAGGCGGCGTTGCTCGCCGCCGCCATGGAAGCAAAACTTGCCCCGGTGTCCGCCGGCACTCGGCAGCTGGTGGTCGTACCCGACCTCGCCAACAGGGCAGCCGCCGAGAAGAAGTCGGCCGAACTCGGTCGGCTCGGTGTGCAGGGGCAGCAGGTGGCGGAGCGGGACGGTGGTCATTTCGAAGTCGTGCTGGGCAGTTTCGCCACCGAACCGGCCGCGCGCGAGTACCTGCAGGGACTGACAAAGCGCGGCGTGAAGTCTGCGCGCGTCGAGGCACGCGAAGCGCCCGCGCTGAAGGTCCGCATCGAAGCACGCGGCGGAGCCGCGACGCTCCTGCAGCAGTTGCCGAAGCTGATCGCCCCCTACGCCGACGCCAGCATCGGCGATTGCCCGCCGTGAGCGGCGTGGTAGGCCTCACCGGCGGCATCGGCAGCGGCAAGAGTGCGGTCGCCGACCTGTTCGCGGCACACGGCGTGCCCGTCGTCGACACCGATGCACTGGCCCACGCGCTGACGGCCCCGGGCGGGGCAGCCATGCCGGCCATCCGCGCTGCGTTCGGCGATGGCGTCGTCGGTCCCGCGGGTGCACTCGACCGCGCGGCGATGCGTGCGGTGGCTTTCTCCGACCCCACGGCACGCAAACGACTTGAGGCCATCCTGCACCCGATGATCCGTGCCGAAGGCGAGCGCCTGCTGTCCGGATGTCTGCGTACCGCCCCCTACGCCATCCTCATGGTGCCGCTACTGGTCGAGTCCGGCGACTACCGGCGCCGCGTCGATCGCGTTGCCGTGGTGGATTGCGCGGTGGAGACCCAGGTGGCGCGGGTGATGAGCCGCAACGGCCTGACGCGGGCCGAGGTGGAGCGCATCCTCGCCGCACAGGCGAGCCGCTCCGAACGCCTCGCCGCCGCCGATGACGTCATCGACAACGACGGCGCGCTGGCCGATCTGGGTCCGCGCGTGGCCACCCTGCACGCCGAATACACGGCAAGGTTCGGTAAGCTTGATTGAGATTTCGCGTGAATTGGGAGACAATCGGGCGAATTTTCCAGATTCGGCCGGCGCGTGATCACCTACGAATACCCTCTCAGCGAGCGCGTTCGCACGTTACTGCGGCTTGAGGACCTGTTCGACAAGATCATGCACTTCGCCGCCGCCGAAGGTGCGCGCGAGCATCATGTCGCCCTGGTCACCCTGTTCGAGATCCTCGAGGTCGCCGGCCGCGCCGACCTGAAGTTCGACCTGGTGCAGGAACTCG
>CAYTFA010000013.1:0-13042 GCA_964436755.1 uncultured Rhodocyclaceae bacterium
CGCGTCGAGTTCGAACCGGGCCAGTGGTTGCAGCGTCACCTCGCAGGCCAGCTGCGGGTTCTTGCACAGGTTGAGGAAGTTGCCTGCACGGCGCCGCGTCTCGTTGTATTCGGGCAGGTAGCGACCCGCCTGGCGCATCAGCCAGACCGGGGTGTGGTCCACGGGCTGGCGCAGCAGCGCGCGAAGGAAATTATCGTTCTTGGGACGGGCCAGGGAGGACATTGCAGGCATCCGGCGTGAAAGACGCCGATTATCGCATTCAGCGACGCCAGAACGCCGGGGTGAACAACACGAAGACCGAAAGCACCTCGAGCCGGCCGAGAAGCATTGCCAGCGTGCAGACCCAGGTCTGAAAGTCGGACAGCGGTCCGAAGTTCTGGGCGGGGCCCACCACATTGAGTCCGGGGCCGGCATTGTTGATGCAGGCCACGATGGCGGTGATCGATGACGTGAAGTCGAGTCCGCTCGCAACAAGGAAGAATGTCAGTTCGCCGACGGCCAGGATGTAAAGGAAGATGAACCCGAGTACTGCGCCGACGATATGCTGGGGAATGGCCGTGTCGCCGACCTTCAGGGGAGCGGCGAGGCTAGGATGGACCAGGCGCTTGAGTTCGATCAAGCCCTGCTGCGCGAGAATCAAGGTGCGGACCATCTTGATGCCGCCTCCCGTCGACCCCGACGAGACGGAAACACAGGACAGGAACAGCATCCAGAGCGGGACGAAGATCGGCCACTTGTCATAGTCCTGGCTGGCAAATCCGCAATCCGTGGCAATGGAAACAAGGTTGAAGGCAACGTGCCGCAGCGCTGTGAGGAACTCGGGGTAGGTGCCCCTGCCCCACAGGTACAAGGCACAGACAACCGTGCTTGAGGCGACAAGTGCGACAAAGGCCTTGGCTTCGGTGTCGGTCCAGTACGCTCGCAGCGAGCGGTCACGGAAAGCAACGAAGTGCGTCGCAAAGTTCATCCCGGCGACCATCATGAAGAAGATGAGGACGGCCTCGATTGCCGGGGAGTCGAAGTGGCCGACGCTATCGTCGTACGTCGAGAATCCGCCCAGCCCCATGGCCGCGAACGCGTGGCAGATCGCGTCGAGCCAGTTCATCCCGACCAGCTTGAGCGAAAGAATGCACGCCACCGTGATGCCGAAATACACCAGCCACAGGGCCTTCGCCGTATCGGCGATGCGCGCGGTGAGCTTGGCATCTTTCATGACACCAGTTGTTTCCGCCTTGTAGAGCTGCATGCCGCCGACACCGAGCAGCGGCAAAATCGCCACGGCGAGCACGATGATGCCCATGCCACCCAGCCAGTTGAGCTCGTGCCGCCAGAGATTGATCGACGGCGGCAGCTTGTCGAGACCCGACAGAACCGTGGCGCCCGTCGTGGTCAGGCCGGACATGGTCTCGAAATAGGCATCGGTGAACGACAGGTCGTCGATCACGAGCAGCAATGGCAGCGTGGCAATCCCGGCCATCAGCATCCAGGCCAGGGTAACCAGCAGAAATCCGTCGCGCGGCTTCAACTCGCGCCTGTGGCGCCGGGTGAAGAACCACAATACGAACCCGGCAAGAAACGAGATCGCGAGCGCGTCCACGAAATCGATGAGGGTGCCATCTTCGTATATCACCGCGCTCGCCATCGGCATCAGGTAGGCGATGCTGAAGACCATCAGCATGCCGCCGAGGACGTGACTGACGGGAAGCAGGCGGTACAGCATCAGAAGAATCCTGCGCTGACCTGGAAGAGCTTTTCGACCTGCGGAATCTGCCGCTTGCGTGTGCAGAAGACGACCACGTGATCACCGGCCTCGATCACGGTGTCGTGGTGCGGGATCACCACTTCGTCGAACATCTCGTCCACCAGGAAGCCGCCGCGCTCGACGATGGTGGTATCCCTTCCGTGGCGGACGATGGCGGCGATGCGGGCACCCTTGACTTCCGGAAGCTCGTCGATGCGGCGACCGACCACCTTGGAAGTGGCCCGATCGCCGTGTACAACCAGTTCGAGGGCTTCGGCGGCGCCGCGTCGGAGGCTGTGCACGCGTTCGACATCGCCGTGGCGGACGAAGGCCAGAAGGGATCCGATCGACACCTGCGCCGGTGAGAGGCCGATGTCGATCGGTCCGCCCTGGACCATGTCGGCATACGCGCGGCGGTTGATGAGGGCCAGCACGCGCTTGCATCCCAGGCGCTTGGCCAGCGAGGCCGCCATGATGTTGTTCTCATCGTCGTTGGTAAGCGCGAGGAACATGTCCATCTCGTCGATGTTTTCCTGCGCCAGAAGCTTTTCGTCGGTGGCCTCGGCGCACAAGACCAGAGAGCGCGGCAACCGCAGCGCGATGGCGTCGGCCCGCTGGGGATCACGCTCGACGATCTTTACCTCGTGTCCTTCCTCGAGAGCCTGCGCAACGCGGGCTCCGATGTTGCCGCCGCCGGCGATCATGACGCGACGCACGGGCTTGAGCATGCGTCGCAACTCGCGCATGACCGTGCGGATGAAGCGGGTTGCCGCCAGCAGGAACACTTCGTCGCCGGCCTCGATGATCGTTTCGCCGGTGGGATCGACCGGTTGCATGTCGCGGAAGATCGCTGCGATTCGGGCCTCCACGCCGGAGCCGAGGTGTTCCTTCATGGCGCGGATCGGCTTGCCGACCAGCAGTCCGCCCTCGTAGGCGCGCACGCAGACGAGCGTCAGCGCGCCGTTGGCGAACTCGAGCACCTGCAGTGCTTCCGGAAAGGCCACCAGCCGCGTGACGTAGTCGGTAACTTCCTGTTCCGGACAGATTGCGTGGCTGACGCTGAACATGTCGTCGCCCAGGAGTTCGTCGTGGCCGAGAAAATCCGCGCTGCGCAAGCGGGCGATGCGCGTGGGAACATTGAACATCTGCCGGGCGATCTTGCAGGCGACGAGGTTGGTCTGGTCCGACTGCGTCACCGCCACCAGCATCTCGGCATCCTCGATGCCGGCGTTGCGCAGCACCGACGGCAAGGCCGCATTGCCGGCGAGAGTCCGCACGTCAAGGCGGTCGGCGAGCTGGGCCAGACACTGGCTGCTCTGATCCACTACGGTGATTTCATTGGCTTCGGAGGCGAGCGCTTCCGCCACGGAAGCGCCGACCTGGCCGGCGCCGAGGATGACGATCTTCATGGCGTTTCCTCAGCGCAGGCCGAGGTCCTTGAGCTTGCGATAGAGGTGGGTGCGCTCGAGGCCGGTGCGCTCGGCGAGCCGCGTCATGTTGCCGCCGTCGCGCGCCAGGTGATAGCCGAAGTACATGCGCTCGAAGGCCTCGCGCGCCTCGCGCAGCGGCATTTCGACGACCTCGGGGGCGAGTCCGGGGGGCAGGGCTTCCTGCTCCCCGGCCGGGGCAAGCAGCTGCAGTACCTCGTCCTCGCCGATCTCCTCGCCCAGGCTGGCCAGCGCCAGCGACTTGACGGCACCCTTCAGCTCGCCGTAGCCGCCGCTCCAGGCATGCTGGCGCAGGGCATTGAGCGCTGCGGTCGAGAAGCGCCGGCGCGGAACCTCATCGTTCTCCATCATCTGCGTCAACAGGTGCGCGGCAATGTCGGGCACCTCGTCCTTCAGGTCGGCCAGCCCGGGCACGCCAAGGCTGGTATCGAACAGGCGGGCGAGGCCGGCTTCGTCCCAACCCAGCGCCTGCAGTTCGGTCGCGCCGTGGGTGGTGGCCGCCAGCAGGCGCAGGCCGTAGCGGTCCAGCCGCTCGGCGGCGAAAAGCAGGTTCTTCTGCTGCAGGCGGGTCAGCCGCGCCAGTTCCTCGCACCAAAGGACGCCGCCGCTGGCGCGCTGCAGCGCCTCGATGCCGAGCGGATTGGAGTCGTGGGCGAGGTCGATCCAGGGCTTGCCCGCAACCTGCGCCGAGCGTGCCACGATCTCGACGATGCCGCCAGGCGCCGAGCGCAGCAGCAGCAACGGGCTCTTGGCCAGCACCTGGTCGAGGCGGCGCTTGAGGTCACGCAGCGGGCCGGGACGCGCGAAGGCGCCGAGCGAGAGTGCGTTGCCGGCCTGGCGCGCGCCGCGCTCGAGTCCCTTCTTCACCGCGCCGAGCAGCTTCTGCATGCCGATCGGCTTTTCCAGAAAGTCGAGCGCGCCGATCCGCGTCGCCTCGACGGCGGTATCGATGGTCGCGTGCCCCGACATCATGACGACCGGCATGTTGAGCTGCCCGTTGCCGCTCCACTCCTTGAGCAGCGTGATGCCGTCGGTGTCCGGCATCCAGATGTCGAGCAGCACCAGGTCGGGCCGTCCGGCCTCGCGCGCCGCCCGCGCCGCGGCGGCGTTCTCGGCGAGTTGCACATCGTGGCCCTCGTCGCGCAGGATCTCGAACAGCAGCTCGCGAATCCCGACCTCGTCATCCACTACCAGTATCTTCGGCATGTCATGCTCCCCTTGCGGCATCGGGCGCCAGCGGCAGCCAGATGCTTACTTCTCCACCGTTGTCGTTGGCGAGCCGGATTTCCCCGCCGTGGTCGTCCACGATTTTCTTGACGATGGCCAGGCCGAGGCCCGTGCCCTTGGCCTTGGTCGTGACGTAGGGCTCGAAGGCGCGCGCCAGAATCTGCGGCGGGAACCCCGGGCCGTTGTCGCGCACCGTCAGGCGCGCGCGCGGACCATCCCGCACCAGCGCGATGTCGATGCGCGGCGAGGCGACGTCGGCAAGCGCATCCTCGGCATTGGTCAGCACGTTGTGCAGCACCTGCCGCATTTGGTTGGCGTCGGCCAGCACGCGTGGCAGCCCGGACTGCGCGGCGGGTGCCACGGCGATCGTAGCCCGCGTGTTTTCGTACAGGCCGAGGATCTCGGCCAGCAGCGCCGGCAGGTCGACGGCGGCGAGCTGGGGCAGCGGCGTGCGCGCGTATTCGCGGAAGTCGTTGACCATGTTCTTCATGGCCTCGACCTGGTTGACGATGGTCGTCGTGGCGCGGTCCAGGAGCTCCCGGTCGGTGCCGGACACGCGCTCGCCGAGCTTGATCTGCAGCCGCTCGGCGGCGAGCTGGATCGGCGTCAGCGGATTCTTGATCTCGTGCGCCAGGCGCTGCGCAACCTCGCCCCAGGCCGCGGAGCGCTGCGCCGCGATGAGATGCGTGATGTCGTCGAATACCACCACGTAGCCGCCGCCGCCGGCGGCCGGCAGTGCCGTGCCGCGTACCAGCAGGGTCTGCGGCGCGCCGTTGGCACTTGCGGTTTCCAGCTGCTCCTGCCACTCGCCACCGCGCTTGGCAAACCCCTCGAGGATTGCCGCGGCAAGCGCTTCGTGGCGCGGCCAGTCCTGCAGCTTGACTTGCTCGAAGCCGTCGAGGGCGTCGCCGAGGATGGATTGCGCGCCGCGGTTCGATGCGCGCAGCCGGTAGCGCAGGTCGAAGGCCAGGACGCCCGCCGAGAGGTTGGCGAGTACGGACTCGAGATAGGCCTGGGCCGCCTCCACTTCCTGGCGGTGGTGCTCGGCCTGCGCACGGGCTTCGGCCAGTTGGTGCGTCATGCTGTTGAAGGAGTGGGTGAGGACGCCGAGTTCGTCGGAGGCCGCCACCGTCGCGCGCGGCGTGAAATCGCCCGCTGCCACGGCCTGCGTTCCTTCCGCCAGGATCAGCAGCGGGCGCGCGAGCCGCTCGGCGAGCAGGAAGGCGAGGCCGATCGCCGCGAACAGCGCGAGCAGCAGCGCCAGGGTCAGCGTCAGCGTATAGATGCGCTTGAGCCCGGCGCGGCCGAGCTGCAGTTCCTGGTAGTCGCGGTGGGCGGACTCCACGCTCTGCGCGCTCTTGACGATGGACAGCGGCACGGCGAGCGTTAGTTGCAGGACGCGAGGCTCGACGCTCAGGGCGCCGCCGGTCACCGGCGCCAGCGCACGGACGAGTAGGCCGCCGCCCTCGGCATCGCCGACCAGGGTCAGGCCGCGGCCACCACGGGCGGCACGCAACTGTGTCGACGCGGGCACCGAAGGCAGGACCTGGCCGATCTCGGCGGAACTGCTGCCGAGGATCTGGCCGGAGAGCGTGAGCAGCGTCGCACTCTGCGCCCCGGTGCGTTCGCGCAGCCGGTTCAGGCGGCTGGGAGTGACGAAGGCCTCATCGCCGATATCGAGCGCGGCATCGCGCGCCTTGTCGAGCAGTTCGGACTGCAGCGACTCGAGCACGCTGCGGCCGAGGTTGAGCCCGCCCTCGAGCGCGGCATCGACGCGCACGTCGAACCAGGAATCGATGCTCTTCACCGCAAACTGCATCGAGACGCCATAGACCAGGGCGCCGGGCAGCACGGCCATCAGCGACAGCATCAGCAGCAGGCGCAACTTCAGGCGCGAGCCGAACACGCCGTCGCGCACGTCGCGTCGCAGGCGCCGCAACTGCAGGCCGACCAGTATCACCAGTGCAGCGGCGGCGATGCCGTTGATGGCCAGCAGCCAGGGGTAGTGCTCGGCGAACAGCGCCGTGTTGGCCGAGGCCGAGGCCAGCAGGAAGAGCAGGATGGCTGCGAGCGCGGCGACGACCGCCAGTGCCACCCTCACGGCGCCGCCCCGGCCGGGACGAACTGCCAGCGTAGCGGGCGCGTGTCCACGTGCAGGCCGCGGTCGGTGATCGCATCGACCTGGAAGGGCTTGGGCAGCTGGCTGCGGTCAAGGGCGAGGCGCACGGCGGCTTCATAGGTCTCGCCCGGCTTTACGACGTCCTTGTCGAGCACCGGCAGCGCCGCGATGCGGCCGACGACGCGCAGGGCCTCCTCGAGCGTGGCGAAGTTCTGGTGCAGGTTCCCGGTGGAAACCCGATACTGGCGCGTCAGGCTGCTGTAGGCAAGCTTGTAGCTGAGGCTGCGCGAGACGATGTGCTCGTTGACCCAGTACTTGCGGGTGCGTTCCAGGACGAATTCGAGGTTGAAGTAAAGCGGTACGCCGCGTGCCACCGCATCCTCGAGGCGGCTGCCGAGTTCGATGCCGAACTCGGCCGAGAGCGCATAGCCGTCGTCGCCGGCGCTCAGCGCAGCGCGGCGCGGCTCGATGCTGCCGGCCTGCGCCAGCGCGGCCAGCGCCAGCAGCACAAGCGCCAGGACGAGCTCAAGCTTTCTCCAGCAACGCGTAGTAAAGGCCATCGTGTTCGGCATCGGGCAATTCGAGCGTTCGTGCAGCGACGGGCATCAGCAGCCGTGCGTCGGCATGGCGACCGACGAAGGCCGCGACCTGGCGGGCATTCTCCTCCGCAAACACCGAGCAGGTGGCATAAAGCATTTTGCCACCGGGTGCGAGAGTTGGCCACAGGGCATCGATGATTTCGGCCTGGGTCCGCGCGAAGCCGGCGATGTCGGATTCGCGGCGCAGCCACTTCGCGTCGGGATGTCGGCGCACCACGCCCGAGGCCGAGCACGGCACGTCGGCGAGGATGCGATCGAACCGGCGGCCATCCCACCACGAGCGGACGTTGCGCGCGTCGGCCACCCGCAGCTCAGCGGCGAGCCCGAGGCGGCGCAGGTTGTCGTCGATGCGTCGGCTGCGGCCCGCATCCGCGTCGAGCGCGAGCAGCGACAGGTCCGTGCGTTCCAGCAGGTGCGCCGCCTTGCCCCCGGGCGCCGCGCAGGCGTCAAGCACGTGCATTCCCGCGCCGGCGTCGAGCAGCCCGGCCGCCGCCTGGGCGGCGAGGTCCTGCACCGAGCAGCAGCCCTCTGCGAATCCGGGCAGCCGCTCCACGGGAAGCGGCTTCTCCAGGCGTAACGCGTCCTCGGCGAGGGGTCTCGCGGCAATCCCGGCGGCATCGAGCCGGGCCTGGAACTCGGTGGCGGAGGTCCGGCGGCGGTTTACCCGCAGGGTCATCGGCGGTCGCGAATTGCCCGCAGCCAGCACGCCTTCCCAGTCCGCGGCATGGTCGCGGCGGACGCGCGCGATCCACCACCGCGGATGTCGCCAGTGCGCCACCGGGTCCGCATCGGCCAGGACGATCAGTTCCTCGCGCCGGCGCAGGAAGGAGCGCAGAACGCCATTCACCAGCGCCTTGTGCCGCCCGCCGCTCAGCGATCCAGCGGCATCGACGGCCTGGTCGACGACGGTGTGGGCCTGGTCCGGCCGTGTTTCGAGTCGCTCGAGGGCGACCAGTAGCAGGCCGCGCGTCGTCGGCGCGCGCAGCGACCGCTCGACCAGGTGCCCGAGCAGGAAGTCGCCGCGTCCGAACGAGCGCAGTGTCGGATAGGCGGCCTCCATGGTCGCCGCGCGCAGCTGGGCTTCCGTTGCCACCGCCGCCAGCATGGAGTCGGCCGTGCGTCCGGCGAGTACGCCGGCAACGATTTCGGCGGCCGCGCACAGAACGTCGGCGAGGGGAGGCGCATGGTTCATGCGACGACGGGGCCGGCTCAGCCGGCGTTAAGCGGGTTGCCGCGCAGAAAATCGGCAGCGGCGACGCGGCGGCCGCCGGGACGCTGCAGCTCGGTGATGCGCAGCGCGTTTTCGCCGCAGGCGACTACGATGCCTGTACCGTCGGCGGCGAGGATCTGCCCCGGCCGGCCGCTGCCGCTGGCCGGGGTTGCGCGCCAGAGCTTCGTCGGCTGTCCGCCAAGTGTCGCCACGGCGCCCGGGAACGGATTGAAGGCGCGCACCTTGCGCGCCAGTTGCACCGCCGGCAGCGCCCAATCGAGTTGTGCCTCCGCTTTGTCGACCTTGGCTGCATACGTAACGCCGGCCTCCGGCTGGGCCACAGCTGGCAGCGATTCCAGCCGGGGAATCGCGGCGATCAGGAGCCGGGCGCCCAGCATTGCCAGGCGATCATGCAGTTCGCCGGCGGTCTCTTCGGTACCGATCGCCAGGGCTTCGGTGAGCAGCACGGGTCCGGTGTCGAGACCGGCCTCCATGCGCATGAGGCTGATTCCCGTTTGTTCGTCGCCGGCCTCGATGGCGCGCTGGATTGGTGCCGCGCCGCGCCAGCGCGGCAGCAGCGAGGCATGGATGTTGATGCAGCCTGCGCGCGGAATGTCGAGCACGGCCTGCGGCAGGATCAGGCCGTAGGCGGCGACCACCAGCACGTCGACAGCGGCTTCGCGCAGCGGCGCATGCGTCGCCGGGTCGCGCAGCCGGTCCGGTTGTGCCAGTGGAATGCCGTGCTCGACGGCGACGCGCTTTACTGCCGAGTGTTGCGGCTGCATGCCGCGTCCGGCGGGCCGGTCGGGCTGTGTCAGGACCAGCGGGACGTCGTGGCCCGCGTCGAGCAGGGCACGCAGCGCTACGGCGGCGAACTCCGGGGTGCCGGCGAAGGCAATGCGGGGCGGGGCTGACGGCATGCCCGGATTATCCCATGCGCGGGGATCGACCCTTCGGCACAAAGCCCGCCGGCGCGGTAACATCGGCCATGACCACGATGCTTGCGTGACCCGGACCATGTCGGTCAGCATCCAGTTCATTCACGCCGTACCTGATTCCAGCGCGCTCTACCTGGGACACTACGACCCGCGCCTGGTGGTTGCTTCGGTACTTACCGCGGTGTTCGCGTCCTATGCCGCGCTGCGCATCGCCGGCTACGCATCGAAAGGGATGCGCCGTACCGAGCGAGCACTCTGGCTGGGGTTCGCCTCGCTCTGCCTGGGAGTCGGCACGTGGGCCATGCACTTCACCGGCATGGTGGCGCTCACCCTGCCGTGCGGCGTCGCTTACGACCTGGGCGGAACCCTGGCTTCGATGCTGCCGGGCGTGATCGGCGCCGCCGCCGCGCTCTGGCTGGTAAGCCGCGCCCAGGTCAGCGGACCGCAGATTGCTTTCAGCAGCGTGCTCCTCGGCAGCGGCATTGGCGCCATGCATTACTCGGGCATGGCGGCCATGCGCTTCGATGGCATGGTTCGCTACGACCTTGGGCTGTTCATCCTCTCCTTGATTGTCGCGGTGACCCTGGCCTGGATTGCGCTGGTGCTCCGCCTGCGCCTGCGAGGGCGCGCGTGGAGCGACGCGCTGGCGGCCCTCAGCATGGGGGGCGCGGTGTCCGGCATGCATTACACGGCGATGGCGGCAGCCTATTTCGTGCGGGGCGACAGCGCAGTTGCACAGGAAGCACTGGACCCGGCCCTGTTGTCGGTGGCGGTCCTGTTCGTGACGGCTGCCTTGATCGCTTTGGGATTGGTCGGCGCCTTCGCACGCCGGCAGCACGAACTGGCACGGCAGCTGCGCGCCAGCGAGCAGAAGCTGCGGCATGTGCTGGACACGACGCAGGAAGGCTTCTGGGTCATCGACATCGAGGGCCGCACGCTCGAAGTCAACCCGGCGATGTGCTCCATGCTCGGCCGCCAGGCGCGGGAGATCCTCGGCCGCCGCCCGTATGAGTTCGCCGACGAAGTAAATGCCGAACTGCTCCGGAGCCGCAATTCGCAACTGCGCAGCGGTGAGCCGCACGAATTCTCCGCCACCCTGCTGCGTGCCGATGGCGATCCGCTGCACTGCAACTTCAGCGCGGCGCCGATGCGCGACGAGAGCGGTGTCTTGCGTGGGGCCTTTGCCCTGGTTGCCGATATCGGCCACCTGCGCGCATCGGAGGAAGCATTGCTCAAGCTGGCCCGCTTCGACGCGCTGACCGGCCTTGCCAACCGCTCGCTGCTGGGCATCCAACTGTCGCACGCCCTCGAGCGCGCCGAGCGCGAACAGACCGGGCTGGCCGTGCTGATGCTCGACCTGGACGGCTTCAAGGACGTCAACGACAGCTTCGGCCACCCGGTCGGCGACCGGCTGTTGAAGGCGGTCGCCGACCGCCTGCGCGAGCTGCTGCGCGGTGCCGACACCGTGGCCCGCTTGGGTGGTGACGAATTCGCCATCATCATCGAATCCTTCGAAGGTGCGGACGCCGTCGCCGCGGTGGCGGCCAAGGTGATCGAGGCGATTGCGGAGCCCTATCACCTCGGTTTCCACACGGCGCGCGTGACGACCAGCATCGGCATTTCCCTCTTTCCCGCCGACGGCGGCGACGAAGTGGAGCTGCTGCGCTCGGCGGACACCGCGCTGTATGCCGCCAAGCGCGGCGGCCGCAATGCCTACCGGTTCCACGACGCCAAGATGGCCGAAGCCGTGCGCCTGCGCGTTGCCATCGAGCAGGGCCTGCGCCGCGCGCTGTCCGAAGGCGGCTTCGAGGTCTGGTACCAGCCGAAGATCAATCTGCGCACGCGCCGCGTGGTCGGCGCCGAGGCGCTGGTGCGCTGGCGCGATGTCGAGCGCGGGCTGGTGTCGCCGGCCGAATTCATTCCGATCGCCGAGGAGACCGGACTCATCGTCCCGATCGGCGAATGGGTGATGCGCCAGTCCTGCCGGCAGGTGATGGCATGGCTCGACGAAGGCATGGACATCGGCAGCGTCGCGGTCAACCTCGACGGCGCGCAGATCGAGCGCAGCAATATCATCGAAACCGTGGAGAACGTGCTGGCCGATACCGGGATTCCGCCCTCGCGGCTGGAACTGGAGATCACCGAAAGCTTGCTGCTCGACAACGCCGAACGCGGCATGGGCACGGTGGCCGTGCTGCACGAGATGGGCGTCGGCATCGCCATCGACGACTTCGGTACCGGCTACTCGTCGCTTTCCTACCTGAAGTTCCTGCGTGCGGACCGGCTAAAGATCGACCGCAGCTTCGTGCGCGGCCTGCCCGACGATCCCGACGACGTCACCATTGCGCGCGCCGTGATCAGCCTCGCCGGCAATCTCGGCTTCGCCGTGATCGCGGAAGGCGTGGAAACGGAGGCGCAGGGCAACTTCCTGCACGAGGAAGGTTGTCACGAAGTGCAGGGGTATTTCTATGCGCGGCCGATGCCGGCCGGCGAATTCGCCGACTGGTTCCGCGCATGGAGCTGATTACATTGCCGCGCGGGCCTGCTTCTGCAGTTTGGTGCGGATGCGGTTCTGCTTGAGCGGCGACAGGTACTGGACGAAGACCTTGCCCTCGAGGTGGTCCATTTCGTGCTGGATGCACACGGCCAGCAGGCCTTCGGCGTCGAGCTCGAATGCCCGGCCGTCGATGTCCAGGGCGCGCACCCGCACGCGCGAGGCACGTCGAACGGCCTCGTAGATGCCTGGCACGGAAAGGCAACCCTCGTCGCCCTCGCATTCGCCGGACTGCTGGAGCAGCTCGGGATTGATGAAGACCTGCAGGTCCGACTTGTCCTCGGAAATGTCGATGACGATGACGCGGACGTGCTGGTCGACCTGCGACGCGGCAAGGCCGATGCCCGGCGCTGCATACATGGTTTCCGCCATGTCCGCCACCAGCTTGCGGACGCGCGCATCGACCGCGGCCACCGGCGTGGCCTTCTTGTGCAGTCTGGGATCGGGGTAGCGCAAAATTGGCAATAGGGCCATGAAACCGCTCTTGATGGAATTGATGCAGGGGGAATTGTCGGGCAGAATCGCGCGAATCCGCGGAGGTTTTGCCGTCCGCGCGCTACTTCGGCCGGGAGATCACGCCATGCGACGCATTATATCTGCGCTGCTGTTCAGCATTTCAAGCACTCTGGCGCTTGCGCAGGGGGCGCAGCCGCCGCAACTTGCCGAAGGGGCGCCGGATCGTTACGTCGTCACCGCGGGCGACACGCTGTGGAGCATCGCCGCCAAGTTCCTCAAGGACCCCTATCGCTGGGGCGAACTGTGGAAACTCAACGCGGACGAGGTGCGCAAGCCGCAGCTCATCTATCCGGGCCAGGTCATCCTGCTCGACAAGAGCGGTGGCCAGCCGCGCGTCAAGCTGGCCACGATCAGCGAGCAGCGCCGCGAGTACGTTTCGGCGCTCAAGAAGGGCATCCCGACCATTCCGGCGCAGGACATCGAGCCCTTCCTCAGTGAGCCGCGGGTGCTCGAGCTTTCGGCGCTCGAAGGGTCGCCGCGCGTGATCGCGGTGCAGGACAACCGGGTCGTCGCCGGGGCCGGCGACACGATTTTCACCACCGAAGTGGCCACGCCGAGCAAGTTGTGGCAGGTGTTCCGCAAGGGCCAGCCGCTGGTGGATCCGGACACCAACGAAACCCTCGGCCACGAGGCGCTGTTTCTTGGTACCGCCCGGCAGATTCGCGCCGGCTCCCCTGCGGGCTTCCTCGT
>CAYTFA010000014.1:0-12959 GCA_964436755.1 uncultured Rhodocyclaceae bacterium
CAAGCCCGGCGCGGCATCTCCGGCCGGGGCCCCGGCGGCCCCTGCGGTCGCTGCTCCCGCTGCTTCCGCCGCGCGGCCGCTGGCGGCGGAGCTGCTGGCGGAGGCCGAGGAAAGCCAGAAGCGCCGCGCGGCCCTCGAGGTCTCCGGAGACGAAGGCGAGGGCGTTCGCATCCTCGCCCGCATCGAGGATCGGTTGGCCGAGTCGGCGCGCCTGCAACTGCGGGCACTGACGGCGGAGATCGACGACTTCACCAAGCAGCGGGGCGACATGCTGCGCGCGCTGGCCGAGAACACCGAGGCGGCAACCAATTTCCGGGGCGAACTGCAGCGCGTCGGGCGCCAGTTGGGAACCATCCTCGGCCTGATGGAAAAGGGTAACGGCGAGCTCATGGCCCAGCTTTCCGAGATGATGGTGCGCGGCGCCGACGAGTCGGCCGAGACGCGCAAGCTGCTGGCCGCCCTGATCGAGCAGCAGCGCATGATCAGTGAGGCGCTGATCGAGGCGACCAAGAAATAGGCGACGAATGGCCGGCGCCGGCGGACCGGCGCGGCCGCTGGCTCAGGGAATAGTGTGTATATTCAATAAACTGACCGGAAGTGCCGATACGATGTGTAGGGGGCATCCCCCCACCGTCGATGGGAGCGAGCCTGGCGCGGCTCCCTGAAGGGACTCCCGGTAGCGTGAAGGAGGTTGGATCATGGCGAATGAATCCGAATCGTCGGGCAGCAAGCCGAACCTGAAGCGCCTCGCGCCCGGCCAGGAAGTGGAGCGCGCCGCCGTTGCCGCCGACGGCACGGTGACCATCGCCCACGGCAAGGGACGCCTCGCATCGGTCGATATCGCCGACGTCGACCTCCTGCTGAGCTTCACCGACGGCAGCTTCGTCGTCATACCCAACGGCGCGCTCGATGCGCTGGGCGCAGACTCGAAGACCGTGGTGTTTACCGACGGCAAGGCCGGGCTCGACCAGGTATTCAAGCTGGCCGGCTCGGCCAATCCGGCCAAGGCAGGCAGCCTGCGCCTGGTCAGCGAGAACATCGACGCGGCAAGACCTCCTGCCGACGAGCAGCGCGCCGAAGAAGCCCCCGCCCTCGAGCCGCCCCCGCCTCCGGCGCCCATGGTGCGCGTCGGCATTGGCACACCGAGCGGCAACAAGGGACCCGGGCAGGGGCCCGGCATCGGCGGCAGCGGCACCGGCGAGTACGAAGGCGAAGTGCCCGCGACCGTGGTCCCGCTCACTACACCGCAGCCGCCCGTCTATCGGGTGGGCCAGAAGACGCAGTCCGTCGAGGATCTGTTGCACGGCACCGGCCTCGGCCAGCCCAACTTCACCCAGGCGCTCTATACCTCGTCCGAATTCAAGGTGACGCCTTCCGGACGGGCCGACCTGCCCCTGGGGGCATTCGATCCTGCCGCCGACACGACACAGCTTGCCGTCCGCGCCAATCCGCAGCATCAGGCCACGCGTGAAGTCATCAACGGCACCGGCGGTGCCGACACCATCGACTTCAACCCGGCCTTCAGCGCCGGCGAGGGGCAGTGGAGCAAGACGCTGCACCTGACCATCAACAACTTCTCCGACCTCACCGACATCCAGCTCGTCTTCAACGCGGCGAAGATCGCGTTGATACCCGGCTTCGACGTCCAGGGGCTCAACGGGGCCGTGGTGACGCGCGACGGCCCGACCTCGAACTCCTGGCACGTCACGCCGGACCCGGCGATGCTGCTCAACGGCCTCGACCTTGCCCTCGTCTACAACGTCAATGACAGCGCTGCCCCGGTCGATTTCGGCGCCGACATCATCATCAATGGCCACGCCGGCCTGCTGGCTTTCGAGGTGACCAATAACCTCAACTTCACCTGGCGCGATGCCGTGACGGAAGCCGACTTCACGGTCACCAGCTCCACCGGCGATCCCCTGATGGTCCTGCCGCGAGCCGGCGTGGGCGTCGAGGTCTTTGCCGGCAACGGCAACGACGTGGTACATGCCGGCGCCGGGCCCGACCTCGTGCACGGCGAGGCCGGCAACGACACCCTGTTCGGCGGCCACGGCAACGACGTGCTCGACGGCGGCACAGGTGCCGACGTCCTCAACGGCGAACAGGGCAGCGACACGGCCACCTACGAGAACGCGGCGGCGGGCGTCACGGCCACGCTGGACCTGACGCTGGGGGTTATCAACACCAACGATGCGGCCGGCGATACCTACACCAGCGTCGAGAACCTCACCGGCTCGGCGTTCAACGACATACTGATCGGCGACTCGAGCGCGAACGTCCTGACCGGGGGTAGCGGCGACGACAAGCTCGTCGGCGGTGGCGATGCCGACACACTCGACGGTGGTTCGGGCACAGATACGGCCAGCTACGAGTATTCGACCGGTGCCGTGACGGTGAGCCTCACCACGAATACCGGTAGCCAGGGCGATGCAGTCGGCGATGTGTTGATTTCGATCGAGAACCTGATCGGCGGCGCCGGCAACGACACCTTTACCGGCGCGGCCGGCGTTCAGGCCAACGCCTTCGACGGGCGTGGCGGTACCGATACCGTCAGCTATGCGCCGTCGACGGCCGGCGTCGTCGTCACGCTCGACCCGCTCCTCCTGCTGAGCCCGCTGGCGCAGACCAATGATGCTGCCGGCGACACCTTTACCAATATCGAAAACCTGACGGGTTCTGGATACGATGACACCCTGATCGGCAATGGCGTGGCCAACGTGCTGAACGGCGGCGTAGGCAACGACACGCTCGAGGGACTGGGCGGCGCCGACAGCTTCGTCGGCAGCGCCGGCACCGACACCGTAAGCTATGCCAATTCGACCGCCGGCGTGGTTTCTTCGCTCACTACGGTATTCGCGGCTGGACCGGCGGTGACGCAAACCAACGATGCTCTGGGCGATACGTACAGCAGCATCGAGAACATGGTCGGCACGGGCTTTGCCGATACGCTGATCGGCGAGTCCGGCAACAACGTGATCGACGGCGGTGTCGGCGACGACATCCTCGAAGGCATGGACGGTGCCGACCAGTTGATTGGTGGTACGGGTACCGACACGGCAAGCTATGCCCACGCATCCGGCTACGTGATGGCTTCGCTCACCACCGGTCTGGCGGGCTTTGCCAATCAGGGGCACGCCAGCGGCGATACCTACAGCAGCATCGAGAACCTCACCGGCTCGGACTTCGGCGACACGCTGATCGGCGACACGGGTATCAACATCCTTACCGGCGGTACGGGTGACGACGTTCTCGAAGGCATGGGCGGCGCCGACCAGCTCGTCGGCGGCACGGGCACCAATACCGCGAGCTACGAGCACAGCGCCGATGCCGGCGGGGGCGTTGGCGTTACTGCGTCGCTGCTGGCACCTGCGGGCAACACCGGCGATGCGGCCGGCGACACCTACAGCAACATCCAGAACCTGGTCGGTACCGCATTTGCCGACACGCTGACCGGCGACAACAACGCCAACGTGCTCACCGGTGGCGACGGCAACGACATCATCAGCGGCGGTGGCGGCGCTGATACCTTGTACGGCAATGCCGGCAACGACAGCATTACCGACGATCTCAACGGCGCCGCCCGCATCTACGCCGGCGACGGCGACGATACCGTCACGATGACGAGCGACGACAACCAGCTCGACTTGATTGACGGCGGCACCGGGACCGACACCCTGGTATGGAACTACGCCGGCTCGCTGCGCGTGGACATCAACATGGTGGGCGGCACGGTGCAGTTCGCCGGTCCCGTTTCCGGCACCTATGCCAACTTCACGAATTTCGAGAACGTCACGGCGGCCGGCTCGAACAGCCTTTATGTCTATGCCGACAACAACAACAACATCCTGACCGGCGGCAGCGGCACCGGCGACTATGTTGACTACCGGTACGCAACCGGCGGCGTAAAGGTCAATATTTCGGGTAGCGCCTATGACGACGGTAACGGACATACCGCTGCTGCGAATCTTTCGACGGGAGGCAGCGGTACGGATACGCTATCCGGGTTTGAGCACATTTATGCCGGAAGCCAGTGGGACGACGTGCTGATCGGCAATGCAGGCGACAACACGATTCGCGGCTACTACGGCAATGACTTCATTGATGGCGGTGCTGGCATCGATACCTGGTATATCGACTGGTCAGGCAATCTGGTTACCGCTTCGTTGCTGACGGCCGCGCAGAACGCGGCACTTGGTATCGTCATGACTGGCGACGCAGCTGGCGATACGGTGGTCAACATGGAGAACATCTACGCCACTTACTCGCAGACTGGAGGCGCTCTGTACGGCAACGCTCTAGCAAACACAATTAGTGGAAGTGGTCTGCTGGAAGGCTTCATTGGAGCCGATACGATCACCGGGCTTGCCACGACAGCAACGGCGAGCTATGCAAATGCAGGAAGCGCCGCACTCGCAGGAGTAACGACGGCTACAGGCGTTGGCGTCATCGCGACGTTGACCACGAGCTTTGCGGTGGGGCCCGCGGTAGTGAATACGGGTGATGCCGCGGGAGATACGTACAACTCGAATGTCCTGAGCCTGATGGGATCGGCCTTTGACGATACGTTGATCGGCAATGCCAGTGCGAACACTCTGACCGGTGGTGCAGGCAATGACAAGCTTGAGGGTTTGGCAGGTGCGGATGCATTTCTAGGCGGCGCTGGAACAGACACGGTTTCGTACGAGCATTCGACGGCCGGCGTGGTTGTCGACCTGCAGAACCGCGGAATCTATACGGCCACCAATGATGCGGTTGGGGACACCTTTAACAGCATAGAGAACTTTACGGGGTCCAACTTCAACGACACCGTGTATGGAACGTCGGGGGACAACCTCCTTGTAGGCGGACTCGGCAATGACACTTTGAATGGCGAAGCCGGGTTTGACACGGTCAGCTACCTTGATGCTACCGGCGCCGTGAGCATCAATCTGGCCACCAATACCGTCACGGGGGCCGCTGGAACCGATACGTTGGTCAGCATCGAGAAAGTGATCGGCAGCCAGTATGGCGACACGATTACTGGCTCTGCCGGCGACGACGTTATTGATGCCGGCCCGGGTACAGCTGCTGACGCCGATACGATCAATGGCGGCGCCGGGAACGACACCGTTTCTTACGCAAGCGCAGCGACGGGGAAGACGGTGAATTTGGCTACTGGCACAAGCTCCGATGGAGACACGCTGGTGAGTATCGAAAACATCGTTGGAACTGCCTCAGGAGACAGCCTGACGGGAGATGGGGGAGACAACGTAATCGAGGGAGGGCTGGGCGACGACTTGCTCGACGGGGGTGCCAATGCGGCCGGCGGTGACACTGCGAGCTATGCGAGTGCAGCCTCTGCGGTCACCGTGAGCCTGGCGATCGCTGGCGCGCAGGTGACGGGCGGTGCTGGTACCGATATCCTGAGCAACTTCGAGAACCTTCTCGGCTCCGACTACAACGATACACTGACGGGCAATGGCTCCAATAATGCACTCAACGGAGGCGCGGGCGACGACCTGCTGGTCGGTGGTGCCGGAGCGGATACCCTGACCGGGGGTACCGGTACGGATACCGTGTCCTATGCGAGCGCCGCCGCGGCTGTCAGTGTGACGATCAACGGCGCGGGTACCCTGGGCGATGCAAACGGCGACGTGCTAAGCGGCATCGAAAACCTGGTTGGTTCGGATTACAACGACACCCTTATTGGTGATGGCGCGGCGAACGTGATTACGGGCGGCGCCGGCGACGACACCCTCAACGGGGCGGGTGGCATCGATACAGTGAGTTACGCTTCTGCAGCGGGCGGAGTTACGGTCAACCTTGCCTCGATCTTTGCCCAGAACACCGTTGGTGCAGGCATCGATACGCTTTCGAACTTCGAGAACATCCTCGGTTCGGCCTTTGCCGACACGCTGACCGGCGATGGTGGCAGCAACACCATTGAGGGCGGTGCGGGCAACGATACGCTGAACGGTGCCGGCGGTAATGACACGGTGAGCTACGCCTCGGCATCGAGCGGGGTCACGGTCAGCCTGGCGACGGCACTCGCCCAAAACACCTTCGGCGCGGGCACCGACACGCTCTCCAATTTCGAGAACATCCTCGGCTCGGCCTTCAACGACACCCTGACCGGCGATCTCAATGCCAATACACTGGATGGCGGGGCGGGAAGCGATGTCCTGATCGGCGGCGCCGGCGCCGACACTCTCATTGGCGGAGCCGGCACCAACACGGCATCCTATTCGACAGCCGCCTCCGCGGTGACTGCGAACCTGACGACAGGCAGCGGCACCCTGGGTGATGCAAACGGCGACATCTATTCGGGCATCCAGAACCTCACCGGCTCGAACTTCAACGACAACCTGACCGGTGACTCGAATGCCAACGTGCTCGACGGCGGGTTGGGCAACGACACGCTGACCGGCAACGCGGGCAACGACACGCTCGATGTGCGCTTCGGCCGTGACACGGCGTCAGGTGGCAACGACGACGACACCTTCTGGGTCGATTCCAACGGCGGTGCGAACCTGCCGACGCTGGTGGATGGCGGGGCCAATACGGCCTGGACCTCCGGTGGCGGCGACGCGGTGAAGCTCTTCAACCTGGTCAACGGCGGCTCCTATACGTTGACCGCGCTCGCCGGGGTCACCAACAACATGGAAGTCCTCGACATCCGCGACGGAGTCAATACAACCCTGAACCTGGCCAGTCTCGATGTCCGCAACTATGCCGACGGCGGCAACGGTTCGCAGATCTGGGTCCGCGCCAATACGGGCGACACTATCAACATCAACCTCGTTGCCGGCGAGACGCTGACTCAAACCAACAGCGCTTCCGGCATCGACTACACGGTGTTCAACGCCTCGGCCGTACAGGTAGGCCAGGTGCACCTGCAGTACGGCTAGGACCCCGGGAATGGAAAGCCGGCGCCGGAGGGACGGCGATCCCGCCCCCGTCGACAAGCTTCCGGATGCGGGCATGGACCGCGAGCAATTGCTCGCGGCCGCAAGCGGCTTGTGCGGGCCGAACCCGGTCGCCGCCGCCGCCCTCGGCGCCCTGCTGCGACGGCTTGTCGCGCAGCCGGGAAGCTGGCCGGCGCAGGCGCGGCGCATGGACCGTCTGGGCCTGTCGGCACGTCACCTGATCGGACCGCTCGCGGAAATTCTCGATCTTCCCGGCGAACTTGCCGTGCTGCAGTTGAATCCCGCCAGCTTCCTGCTCCTGCACCGCCAGGAACAGCGCTGGCAGTTCATCGATGCCGATGGCGAGCCGGTCGGCGACGTGGCCGATCATGCAGCGGATTTGCTGACCGAGGGCATCGTCCTGCGCATGCCTTTCGCCGGCTTCGACGTCGGCGGCATCGGGTCCCTCGTCGCGCTGTGGCCGGCCCTGCGCGCAGCGTGGGCGGAAGTCGGCATTGCCAGCCTGTTCATCAACTTCGGGCTGCTGCTGCTGCCGGTGTTCTCGATGCTGGTGTACGACAAGGTCGTGAACAACGGCGTATTCGAGACGCTTTGGGCGCTGACCATAGGCATGCTGCTCTATGTCCTCACCGATGCCGCGATGCGCTTCGTGCGCAACTGGTCCACCGAGCGTATCGGCACCGACCTGACGCGGCGCGGCGACGAGGTGTTGTGGCGCAAGCTCGTGGCACAGGTGGATTCTCCGCCCGGCGGCTTCGCCCGCTTTCTGTCGCATTACCGGGATTTGTCGCTGTCGCGCGACTTCGTCTCGGCGGCCTACCTGCTGGCGCTTGCCGACACGCCCTTCCTCGTCCTCTACCTGCTGGCGGTGGCCATCGTCGCCTGGCCTTTGGCGCTGCTCGCACTGCTTCTGGTCTCGCTCTACGCCATGGCCGGACTCGCCATCCAGGCCCGTGCCAACGCGCTGGGCCGCGACGCCGAGCAGGAGAACACGCGCAAGCTTGCCTTCATGGGTGAGGCGCTCAATACCCTCGACGTGGTGCGCACCGTGCCCGGCACCGGGGCTTTCCTGCGCCGCTGGCGGGAGCTCTCCGACCGTGCCGCACTTGTCGACGGGCGCCGACGCCTCATGGCGAGCCACCTTTCGTCGCTCGCCGTCGGCGTGCAGACGTTCAGCACCGTCGTCATGCTGGCGGCGGGCGCCTACCTGATCGACGCGCGCCTGTTGTCCATCGGCGGCCTGATTGCATGCAACCTGCTGGCCGGCCGTGCGCTCGCCCTGGTCGGCTCGCTTTTCCTCGTGATCGGCAAATGGCAGGACTTCCAGCGTGCGGCCACCCGCATGGAGGCGAGCCTCGAGGAAGTGGAGGAGCGGTCCTGCACGCCGCGACCGCAAGTGACGGGGAAGATAGCGGTGATCGGGCTGAGCAAGCGCTACGCGGACCGGCCACCCGCGCTCGAGGAAGTGTCCTTCACCCTGGCGCCGGGCGAGCGCGTGGCCCTGCTGGGGCGGCCGGGCGCCGGCAAGACGACCTTGTTGCGCAGCATGGCCGGCTTGTGCCGGCCCGACGGCGGCCGCATCCTCATCGACGGCCTGGCGCTGGAGGACATCTCGCGCATCGACCGGGTGCGCTGGCTGGCATGGAAGGCGCAGGATCCTGCGCTGTTCGCCGGCACGCTGGAGGACAACCTGCGCGTCGCCGGCGCGCCGAAGGACGCTGAACGCTTTGCCCAGGCATTGTGGGCGAGCGGTCTGGAGGACGAATTGAGCAGCGGGCGCATGACCCTGGGCATGCCGCTCGCCGAGCGGGGTGGCAACCTTTCCGGCGGCCAGCGGCAGAAGGTTGCTCTGGCGCGTGCGCTGGTGCAGCCCAGCCGCATCCTCCTGCTCGACGAACCGACCCTGGGCCTCGACCCCGATGGCGAACGGCTGCTCGCGGCGCGTCTGCCGCAACTGCTGGGCGACGAGTCCGTGCTCGTCATGACGACGCACAGCGCGATCATGCTGGCCATCGCCCCGCGCATCATCGCCCTCGATGCCGGGCGCATCGTTGCCGACGGCCCGCGCGAAAAGCTCGTGCGCGCCGCCTGAAGCCCCGCCCAAGAGAGGGTTAATCCCGACAAATTTCATCGGGTATAGTGGCGAACCGTCCATAGGTGCGCCATGACTCCTCCGCTCAAGAACCGGCTTGCCGGCGCGTCTTCGCCGTATCTGCAGCAGCACGCCGAAAATCCGGTGCATTGGCAGCCGTGGGATGCGCAGGCGCTCGACTACGCGCGCGCCAACGACAAGCCGATACTGCTCTCGATAGGCTATTCGGCCTGCCACTGGTGCCACGTCATGGCCCACGAGTCGTTCGAGGATGCCGAAGTCGCTGCGGTGATGAACCGGCTGTTCGTGAACATCAAGGTCGACCGCGAGGAGCGTCCCGACCTCGACCAGATCTACCAGACCGCCCACCAGATGTTGACCCGCCGCGCCGGGGGCTGGCCCCTGACCATGTTCCTTTCGCCCGACGGCACGCCATTCTTCGGCGGCACGTATTTCCCGAAGGCGCCGCGCTACGGGCTGCCCGGCTTTGCCGACCTGTGCGAACGTGTCGCAGTTGCCTATGCGGAGAAGCGCGCTGAAATCGTGGCCCAGGCCGACGAGCTGCGCCTCGCGCTTGCCGATACCGTGCCCGAAGCGCCGGCGCCCGGAATCAGCCTCGATGGCAGACCCTTGGAGGCCGCCGCGGCGATGTACGAACGCGGTTTTGATCGCCGCTATGGTGGTTTCGGCGGTGCGCCGAAGTTTCCCCACCCGTCCGACCTCGCCTTCCTGCTGCGGCGGTCGCAGTCGGAGTCGCGCGAAATTGGACTGTTCACGCTACGGCGAATGGCCGAGGGGGGAATCTACGACCAGCTCGGCGGCGGCTTCTGCCGCTACAGCGTGGATGAGCGCTGGGAAATTCCGCATTTCGAAAAGATGCTTTACGACAACGGGCCCTTGCTCGGCCTGTGCGCTGATGCCTGGGCGCTGACGGGGGACAGGCTCTACGAAGATGTCGTGCGTCAGACCGCGGCCTGGGTGATGCGCGAGATGCAAGGTGCCGACGGCGGTTTCTTTTCCTCGCTGGATGCGGATTCCGAGGGCGAGGAAGGAAAGTTCTACGTATGGGACCGCAACGAAGTCCAGCGTCTGCTAGCCGCGGACGCATGGGAGGTCGCGAAGCGAGGCTGGGGCCTCGACGGCCCGCCCAACTTCGAAGGAAGCCATTGGCACCTGCGCGTCGCCGCGGCGATCGGTGAATCCGCGCGCCCCATGCTGGAGCAGGCGCGTGAGTGCCTGTTCGCCGCTCGCGAGTTGCGTGTGCGGCCCGGCCGCGACGAAAAGGTACTGACCAGCTGGAACGCGCTGATGATCGAGGGCATGGCCCACGCCGCGCGTGCATTCGGCGAAGCGGCATGGCTGAACTCGGCGCGGCGCGCGATGGATTTCGTCAAGGCCACCCTGTGGCGCGACGGCCGCCTGCTGGCCACGGCCAGGGACGGGCATGCCCGCCTCGATGCCTATCTCGACGACCACGCCTTCCTGCTTTCGGCCCTGCTCGAGTTGATGCAGGCGGAGTTCCGCCCCGACGATCTCGCCTTCGCCGTCGCGCTGGCGGATACCCTGCTCGAGCGGTTCGAGGACAAGGCAGCCGGCGGCTTCTTTTTCACTTCCCACGATCACGAGGCGCTCATCCACCGCCCGAAGTCCGGGCACGACAATGCGACACCCTCCGGCAACGGGGTGGCAGCCTACGCGTTGCAGCGCCTGGGGCACGTCGTCGGCGACTCCCGTTACCTTGTCGCGGCGGAAAAGACCTTGAATTGGTTATGGGCTGACCTCATTCATTCCCCTGGCGGCTTCGGCACGCTGCTGCTCGCGCTCGAAGAAGCGCTTACTCCACCGGAAATCATCGTCCTGCGGGGACCCGCTAGTGATCTCCCGGCGTGGCGCCGGGCACTTCGCGCCGATCCGGGACGGCTCGTTCTCGCGATCCCCAATGGGACTTCCGGACTTCCCTTGACCCTGATCAAGCCCGAATCCGCTGAAGTCAACGCCTGGGTATGCCGCGGCGTTAGTTGCTCAGCCCCGATAGGACGACTGGAGGAGTTGCAGTGAAGGCGCAGCCGATGTTCAGTACCGGCCGATTCGGGTAATATCCGCGCCTGTCCGCTGGTTTAAACGTCACTTATCAACTACAAGGAAAGCTCACATGAAATCGGTACTGATCTCCGCGCTGGTTGCCGCCGGCGTCATGGCCTCGGCCCCCGCGTTCGCCAACAAGGACCTCGCCACCAAGAGCGGCTGCATGGCCTGCCACGCGGTTGACAAGAAGCTCGTCGGCCCCGCCTACCAAGACGTCGCCAAGAAGTACAAGGCCAGCGACGAAGCCGCGCTGGTTGCCAAGGTCAAGGCCGGTGGCAAGGGCGTCTGGGGCCAGGTTCCGATGCCCCCCAACGCCGCCGTCAAGGACGAGGACGTCAAGACCCTCGTCAAGTGGATCCTCGCCGGCGCCAAGTAAGCGCGCTGCCGTTATCCAGAGGGCCGGTCCGCACCCGCGGGCCGGCCCTTTTCGTTTGTCCCATCGGTGCATTGACAAGCCCCACGCGGGACGGCAAGAATCCGTGCGCTGAATTATCATTGCCGGATACTCGACTTGAACGGAGCAAAGTCATGAACTTCCCCCGCAATCCCCTCGTGCTGTCTGTCGCCACCGCCATGACGATCATGGGTTGCAGCAAGGAAGAGCCGCCACCGCCTCCGCCGGTTCAGGCCCCGCCGCCGCCCCTGGTGGTGAAGATCGGCAGCGTCGCACCCCTCACGGGAGGCATTGCGCATCTGGGCAAGGACAACGAGAACGGCGTCAAGCTGGCGATCGATCAGGCGAATGCGGCGAAGACCCGGATCGGCGGCCGCGATATCCGCTTCGAAATGGTATCGGAGGATGACCAGGCCGATCCCAAGGTGGGCAACACCGTCGCGCAGAAGCTGGTCGATGCCAAGGTCGTCGGTGTCGTCGGCCACCTCAACTCGGGTACCACGATCCCGGCCTCGGCCATCTACAACCAGGCGGGCCTGCCCATGGTCTCCGGTTCGGCGACGAACCCTGCACTCACGGAGCAGGGCTTCAAGGGCGTATTCCGCGTCGTCGGCCGTGACGACCAGCAGGGTCCGGCCGTTGCCAACTACCTCGCAAGCAACAACAAGCCCAAGCTGGTTGCCGTCATCGATGATGCGACGGCCTATGGCGAAGGCCTCGCCAACGAAGTCGAGAAGACGCTTAAGGCGGCCGGCGTCAAGGTGCTGCCGCGCGAGAAGGGCACCGACAAGACGGTCGACTGGAAGGCCGTGCTGACCAAGGTCAAGGGCAAAAAGCCGGATGCCGTGTTCTATGGCGGCATGGATGCCACCGCCGGCCCGCTGATCAAGCAGGCGCGCGAACTGAAGATGACGGCGACCTTTGCCTTCGGCGACGGCGCCTGCACGGACAAGATGGCTGAACTGGCCGGACCCGCTGCCGAAGGCCTGCTCTGCTCGCAGGCCGGCATTCCGGTGCAGGCGGCGGGCAAGAAATTCCTCGATGCTTACAAGGCCCAGTTCAAGTCGGATCCGATCCTCTACTCGCCGTTCACCTACGACGCCGCCAACCTGCTGATCGCCGCCATGAAGAAGGCGAATTCCGTCGAGCCGGCGAAGTACCTTCCGGCGCTTGCGGCCAGCGACTTCAATGGCGCCAGCGGCAACATCCAGTTCGACGAGAAGGGCGACCGCAAGGACGCCGAGATGACCATCTTCACCCTCAAGGACGGCAAGATCACCCCGGTGGCCATCCTCAAGGGCGGCAAGTCGCTCACGCTCGACGAGTACGCCGCGCTGATGACTCCGGCTCCTGCCCCCGCCGCAGCGCCGGCGCAGCCTGCCGCAATGTCCGGAATGCAGGGCATGGCGGGAATGGCAGCACCCGCCGCCGCACCGGCTGCAGCGGCCCCTGCGCCTGCCGCGGCCCCGGCGCCTGCAGCGGC
>CAYTFA010000015.1:0-12782 GCA_964436755.1 uncultured Rhodocyclaceae bacterium
TCGCCGTGCCGAAGCCGAAGGTCTTGTCCTTGCCGACGAAGTAGTAGGAACAGGTATGGCAGCACTCGACCGTACCGTTCTGAACCACGTCGAGGGCCTGTCCGCCCGGGGCGATTTCGCCGGAAGCGAAGACCTGGACCTGGAACTTGCCGC
The DNA here is from genome assembly GCA_964436755.1 of uncultured Rhodocyclaceae bacterium. Lineage (GTDB taxonomy): Bacteria > Pseudomonadota > Gammaproteobacteria > Burkholderiales > Rhodocyclaceae > Sulfuritalea. Next base: position 154 of record CAYTFA010000015.1, read on the forward strand.
CGGTCATGCTGTTCAACCGCTGCGACAGAACCTCGGCGCCGCCATAGATCGTGTCGAGGCTCTTGGGGAAGCTCGAGGTCAGCCGCCACTTGATGGTCGGCGCCGTCTGCGCGATGGCGGGCGCCGCGCCCGCGGCCAGGATGCCGGTCAGACCGGCGTTTTGCAGAAACTTGCGACGTTCCATGCACTTCTCCTATTCGTGTTGTGATCGGGGTCCGCATCGATGCGGAGCCTGCGCGGATACTACACCCAAGCCGGCCACCGTGGACTGCGCAGCCTAGGCAACCTCGTCGAGGATACCCTGCAGATGGCGTGAATCTCCCCATGACAGCAGGCGCCAGGCACCGGAGTGGTGCTCGATCCAGTTGATGGCCGCATTGCCGAGGGGGAAATCACGGGCGACCTCCAAAGGCCTGCCGGTGGCAAGGCGGTAGGCCACGTCGAGCACGCCGCCATGGGTGAACACCAGCACGTCCGACGCCGGGTGGGCGTGCGCCAGTGCCTCGAGCGCCCCCGTGACGCGCGCGGAAAAATCGAGCAGGGATTCGCCGAACTCGAAGTCGTAATCGGTCGAGCGGGCCTGGTGGTGACGGTGAGCGAGCGGATGCCGGCTGGCGGCCTCGTGCGCTGCCACGCCCTGGAGCACGCCGAAGTGCCGCTCGCGCATGTCCGGCGCCGGCAGCAGATCCATGTCGAGTCCCGCCGTGGCGATCTGCGCGGTATGCCACGCGCGCCGCAGGTCGCTGCTATACGCGGCGGCAAACTCCAGTCCGGACAGGGCCGCGCGCAGCGCGTGCGCCTGGGCTTGGCCGACGGCATTCAAGTCGATGTCGATCTGCCCCTGGATGCGCCGCTCGCTGTTCCATGCGGTTTCGCCGTGGCGGACGAGACAGAGGCGAGTCGATACCATTTTCCAATTTTAGCAAAGCGCCCCGATGCGCCATGGCGCGCGATAATGCGCTCCGGACTCCGTCAACAGGCACGAAGAGGACGCACCATGTCGCAGCACCCATTGATCGCCTCGCTGCGCGGCGGCGATACCGGCAAGATCATCAGCGCGCGCCAGGCCGTGCAGCTGATCCGCGACGGCGACACGATCGCCACCACCGGCTTCGTCGGTATCGGTTTCGCCGAGAACATCGCGGTGGCGCTCGAACAGCGCTACCTCGAGTCACGCGAGGAAGACACCCACGGTATCGGCCACCCCCGCGACCTCACGCTGGTCTATGCCGCCGGCCAGGGCGACGGCAAGGAGCGCGGGTTGAACCACCTGGGGCATGACGGCCTGGTGCGTCGCGTGATTGGCGGCCATTGGGGCCTCGTGCCCAAGCTGCAGGAGTTGGCGGTAAGCAACCGCATCGAGGCCTGGAACCTGCCGCAGGGCGTGATTTGCCACATGTTCCGCGACATCGCCGCAGGCAAGCCGGGCACGCTGACGCGCATCGGACTGGGCACCTTCGTCGATCCGCGGCACGGCGGCGGCAAGCTCAACTCGCGGACCATCGAATCGGGTATCGACATCGTGCGTCTGATGCCGATCGATGGCGAGGACTTCCTTTTCTATAAGGCATTCCCGATCAACGTCGGCATCATTCGCGGTACCACGGCGGATTCGGAAGGCAACGTCACCATGGAACGCGAGGCCCTGACGCTGGAAGCGCAGGCGATTGCCATGGCGGCGCATAACTCCGGCGGCATCGTCATCGCCCAGGTTGAACGCATCGCCGAACGCAACACCCTGAACCCCCGCCAGGTGAAGATCCCGGGCGTGCTGGTCGACTGCGTGGTCGTCGCTGAAAAGCCCGAGTACCACATGCAGACTTTCATCGAGCAGTACAGTGCGGCGTTTGCCGGCGAAATCCGCGTGCCGATGTCGGCGGTCCAGCCGATGGCGATGGACGAACGCAAGATCATTGCACGCCGCGCGGCGATGGAACTCTCGGCCAACGACGTGGTGAACCTCGGCATCGGCATGCCGGAAGGTATCGCCAACGTCGCCACCGAAGAAAAGATCATCGACCTCATCACCCTGACGGCCGAGCCGGGGGTGATCGGCGGGGTGCCGGCAGGCGGTCTGAATTTCGGCGCCGCGATCAACACCCAGGCCATCGTGGATCAGCCCAGCCAGTTCGACTTCTACGACGGCGGCGGCCTCGACATCGCCTTCCTCGGCCTGGCGCAGGCCGACCGCCAGGGCAACCTCAACGTCTCGCGCTTCGGCCCCAAGCTCGCCGGGGCCGGCGGCTTCATCAATATCAGCCAATGCGCAAAGAAGGTTGTCTTCGTCGGCACCTTTACCGCCGGCAACCTGCAGGTCGCCGTCGAGGCCGGGCAGTTGCGCGTAGTCGTCGACGGCAAGGCGGTGAAGTTCGTCGATGAGGTCGAACACCGTACCTTCAGCGGTCCGGTGGCGGCCGAGCGCGGCAAGACCGTGCTCTACGTCACCGAGCGCTGCGTGTTCCGCCTGTGTCCCGATGGCATGGAACTGATCGAAATCGCGCCGGGAGTGGACCTTCAGCGCGACATCCTCGACCGCATGGAGTTCGCACCCGTCATGCGGCAGCCGCCGGTGCTGATGGACGCGCGCATCTTCGCTCCCGAGCCGATGGGGCTGCGCCCCGGTCTCCTCGAGATTCCGCTCGAGCAACGGCTGGTCTTCGACCCGGGCCAGAACGTCTTCTTCGTGAACTTCGAGGGCCTTGCCGTACGCAGCAGCGGGGACATCGACCGCATCCGCGCCGCCGTCGAGTCACGGCTCGTGCCGATCGGACACAAGGTGGCGGCCATCGTCAATTACGATCGCTTCAGCATCGCCCCCGAACTGATCGATGAATACACCGGAATGGTCAAGGGCATCATGGACCGCCATTACACCGACGTCACGCGCTACACGTCGAGCGCCTTCCTGCGCGCGCGGCTGGGGGAATCCTTCGGCAAACGGGTCGACGACCCGCACATCTTCGAGACTCAGGCCGAGGCGCGGCAGCGCCTGCACACCAAGCCCGAATAGGAATCAGCCCCGGCTCTGGATGTCCTCGATGAATCCCTGCATGCCGGTGCTGATGTTGCCGGCATTGCCCTCGTCCGTATCGATGTGCATGGCGAGGCGATAGTTGGGGTTGACGCGCACGACGACGTCACCGTAGGTCACCTCGCGCTCGCCCTCGATGCGCACGCGCACCACGTAGCGGTCGCGCAGGCGGAAGCGCAGGGCGTCTTCCGGCGACATGTGGATGTGGCGCTGGGCGCAGATCACTCCGCGCGCCAGCATCGCACTGCCCGCCGGTCCCTCCAGCGTAATCCCCGGCGTGTTGGCCAGGTCGCCTGACTCGCGGATCGGTGGTTGCACGCCGAGCTTGAACTGCTCGGTCATGGCAATCTCGACCTGGGTTTCCTTGCGGGTCGGCCCCAGCACCCGCACATTGGCGATGCGCCCCTTGGGTCCGACCAGGTCCACCTTCTCGGCACAGGCGAACTGGCCCGGCTGGGAGAGTTCGTGTTCCGGCGTGAGCTGGTGACCGGGGCCGAACAGCTTGTCCACGTCCCCCTGCGCCAAATGCACGTGGTGGGCGGAGACCTCGATCGGGATGGGCTGAGCTTCCTGCTCGCGAATGGCCAGGGTGATCTGGTTGCGTTCGATCGCGCGCAACGCCTCCCATGCCAGCAGGCGCTCGTCGTTGTTTTCGACGACGAGGATGGTCACGGGTGAGTCGTCCGTGGAAATGACCGCGTGGCCGCGCACGGCACCGAGCGCCGCGTTCTTCTCCTCGTCGAGCCGTATCCCCATGTAGGCCAGCCCCTGGCATGCCAAGCTGCGCACGGCGGGACTGGTTTCGCCGATGTCGCCGGTAAAGGCGAGCACGCTGACGCCGCCCATCGCCGCCACGTAGGCGCCGATGTTCTTGCGGATCTGGTAGCAGAAGGCCTTGTGCGCAAGCAGGGCACGATGATGGCCCTCGGCCGCGGCGGCCTCGATTTCGTGGATGTCGCCCGAGATGCCGGAGATGCCCTTGAGGCCGCTCTCGGAATTGATCAGGCGGTTCAACTCCTCGGCCCCCAGCCCGTAGCGCTGCATGAGGTGGATCATGATCGCCGGATCGAGGCTGCCGGAACGGCTTGGCATGATCAGTCCATCGGAAGGCGTCATGCCCATCGTCGTATCGACCGAACGTCCATGGTCGATGGCGCAGATCGACGCACCGATGCCGAGGTGGCAGGAGATGATCTCGAGTTCCCCGAGCGGACGCCGCAGCACCTCGGCAGCCTTGAGCGATACGAAGCGGTGCGACGTACCGTGGAAGCCGTAGCGGCGGATGCCCTCCTTCTTGTACCACTCGTAGGGCAGGCCGTAGAGGTAGGCAAACGTGGGCAGCGACTGGTGGAAGGCCGTGTCGAACACGGCAACGTGGGGAACGCCCGGGAAGTAGCGCATCGCCTCGCGCATCCCCTCCAGGTTGTGCGGGTTGTGCAGCGGCGCCAGTGCCGACAGCGCCTCGATGTCGGCGAGCACCTGGGGCGTGACCACGGTGGCGCTGGAGAATTTGTTGCCGCCGTGGACCACGCGGTGGCCGACGGCGATGACGTCAAACGGGGTAAACAGGTAGCGGTTGTCAAGGTCCAGCATGGACTCGAACATCACGTTGAATATCTCGTTGAACGCGAAGGCGGGCCGCTCGCGGCGCACCGTCTTGCCTCCCGCGGTCATGGTGATATGCACCGACTCGCAATCCGCGCAGTCGATGATGCCATGCACATCGAGACCCTGGTCGTGGGTATCGTAGATGCCGAAGCGCACCTGGGAAAGACCGGCATTGATGGCCAGAATCTTTCCGTGCACTTCCGTCTTCAGGCTGAGCGCATATGGATCGTCGGACTGCGCGACGGCTCGCGCATGCATCTGATGGCTGGCGACGTCGACCGCCTGGCTTCGCGCGCGATCCGCCAGCAGCTTGGAAAGATGCAGGATCGCCTTGGGATTGACCAGAATGTGGCTGCTGACGATTTCCTGCGGAATCAGCAGCACGGTGCAGCGATTGCCTGCTATCACGTCGGCCACGGTGCGATCGCCCGTCAGCACCGACATTTCGCCGAACACGTCGCCCGCTTCGAGGCCGCTGATCACCACGCGCCCACCCGTGTTGTCGGCCACGGAAATCTCGGCATGGCCATCGATCAGGACGCCGATGAAGCGGCCTTCCTCGCCGCACTGGAGGATGGACTCGTTGCCCTCGAACGTCCGCACTTCGGAGCCTTCGACGATGGCGCCTACGGCAGCACTGTCGAAGCTGTCGAACAAACGGGCCTTCTGTGTCAGGAATAGGGTCAGATCATCGTTCGTCATGGCGGTCACCCGAGGGGAATCCCCACGTACTCATTATATTGCTGCAATGCACAAATTCATAGGTGCCAGTCCCTAAACCTTGATTCCGGCACGTCGGGTTAAATTGGGCCTCCACCCCATCCCCTGCGACCATGTCCCCCCGCCTGCTCTTTGCCATCGTCTTCATCGAAGGCTACTGTTCGCTCGGCGCCGAGATCATCGCCCTGCGGCGCCTGATTCCGCACGTCGGCAGTTCGATCGTGGTAACCGCCCCAACGATCGGACTCTTCCTGCTGGCGCTGGCGCTTGGCTACTACTCCGGCAGCCGCGTTGCCGATCGCTTCCGCAGCGTGGTCGCACGCAACTTCCTGATTTCCGCCGGCCTGCTCGGCATCGGCCTTGCCGGGAGCAGCGTCAATGCGCTCTTTGCCGGTGCATCGCCTCTGCTTGCCTATCTCCTCTTCACGGGTACCGTTGTCTGCCCTCTGGCCTGGCTGCTCGGCCAGACCGTGCCCATCCTGACCAACCTGATGCGCGCCCAGCGCAGCGGCGAGGCCGCCGGCCGTGCACTCTACTGGTCGACACTGGGATCGTTTCTCGGCTCGCTGACGCTCTCCCTCGGCGTCATGCAGGCACTCGGCGTCTGGGCCGCCGTACTCTTGGGTGCACTGCTGCTGGTCATTGGTGCGATATTGGTCGAGCGGCCGCGTCCACTGGCCACGGCGGTACTGGCGGTCGTCGCCGCGACGGCACTCGCCGCCAATCTCGCCGACCGGCAGCGCGCCGACACAGCGTATGCCGACTACGAGGTAATCCCCGTGCTGCGCGAAGGCATGGTTGCGCCGCGTGCCTTCGTCGTCAATAACCAGACCGCTTCGCTGGTCGATTCGAGCGAGCCACCCCTGTTTGCACGTTACGTTCGCCATCTCCGTCGCATACTCCTCGACGAACTCGGCTTCAGCGGCCGCGACATCCTCGTGCTCGGCGCCGGCGGTTTCACGCTCTCCCACGGTGATGCCGGCAACAGATATACCTACGTAGATATCGATCCCGCCATCCGCGCCATCGCCGAACGCGATTTTCTGCGCCAGCCTTCACGCGGCGAGTTCATTGCGACCGATGCCCGCCGCTTCGTCGCCGATACGCCCCGGCGCTTCGATGCCGTAGTCGTCGACGTTTACAGTTCACGCACCTCGATTCCAGGGCACCTCGTGACGCGCGAATTCTGGCGCGACACGCGTCGCGCATTGACGCCGAGCGGAGTGATGCTCGCCAACCTGATCCTCGATGGCCGGCTGGCCAGTCCCTATGCACGCAACCTGCTGGCGACGATCGAGAGCGCCTACGGGCGATGCGCCGTGGAGGTCCTGGACAAGGGCGCGCAGCGGACAAACGTCATCGTCACCTGCTTCGCCAACCCGTCCGCGGAACCCGTCCGCCTCTACGTCGACGAACGCAACCTGGCCGACTTCGACAGCGCGCGCTCGCCCTAGCCGTTAGCGGTCTCACGCCAGCGCCGGTAAAGCCCGGCAAGGGCCCATGCAATCAGTGCCAGCGCGGCGATCCGCGTAATCCAGGCGATGCGCCCGTCGTGGTGCAGCACGCCCCAGCGCCAGAAGATTTCGGCCCAGTCGTGGTCGCCGTTGCCGACCAGCGGCAGTTCCTGCACGCGCGCGTCGGCCATGTAGCGCGCAACGTTGAGAAGGTTCTCCGCCAGCCACACCCACGCCGCCGCCGCACCCACGGCGTTGCCGGCTCGACGGAAGTGAAGCGCGACCGCGAAGGGGAAAGCCAGTTGGAACAAGGTACCACCGTAGACGGTGGCACGCCGGCTGAGTATGCCAACCAGCGGATGCCCGGCCTCGTGCAGCGCCAGGTTCGCACTGTCGAGGATGGGCACCCAGCCTTGCTCGCTAAAAGCATGGAAGCCAAGGCAGATCAGGGCAAATGCCGCAACCGCAAGCGCACCGCCGGTAGCGACCCCCTCAGCTTCGCCGGGAAAATCCATGGCGTCGGGGCGGCGGTACGGGTTCACGGCAGAACTGCCGCGTTGTGGCGGCCTATGCCCATTTCAGCTTCCGGCAACGGTCATTTGCTCGATCAGGACCGAGCCGATCTGCTTGGCACCACGGGTCTCGGTGTCGCTGCCTATGTCAACGATGCCGCGGAACATATCGCGCATATTGCCGGCTATGGTGATTTCCTCGACGGGATGGACGATGCGGCCGCCCTCGACCCAGTACCCTGCCGCCCCGCGCGAGTAGTCCCCGGTCACGTAGTTCACGCCCTGTCCGAGCAATTCAGTGACCAGCAGGCCGGTATCCATCTCGCGCAGCAGTCCGGCAAGGTCACGCGTTCCCGAACTCACCAGCAGATTGTGCGAGCCGCCCGAATTGCCGGTGGTCTGCATGCCGAGCTTGCGCGCCGAATAGGTCGACAGGAAATATCCCTGTACGATCCCGTCCGCGACGACATCGCGATCGCGCGTGGCGACGCCGTCGTCATCGAATGGCGAGGAAGCGAATCCGCCGCGCAAATGAGGACGCTCGGCGATGCTTACGAACTCGGGAAACACCCGCGTACCCTTGCTGTCTAGCAGGAAGCTGGTGCGCCGGTAGAGCGCCCCGCCGGAGATCGCGTAAGTGAAGTTGCCCAGCAGCGTGGTCGCCACCGGCGCCTCGAATATGACCGGGCACTTGCGCGTCTTCAGCTTGCGCGAGCCGAGCCGGGCCAGCGCCCGCCGCGCGGCATAGTCGCCGATCGCCGCTGCATCGGGCAATTCCATTGCATTACGCCGCGTAGCGTACCAGTCGTCCCGCTGCATGTCGTCGCCGCTGCCGGCAATCACCGAACAGGAAATGTAATGGCGGGAACTCGGGAAACCGCCCATGAAGCCGAGGCTGTTGGCCGAAACGAAATGCGACTGCTGCGCCGACACCGTCGCACCTTCGGAATTCGTCACCTGCGGGCTGACGGCAAAGGCCGATTCTTCGCATCGGCGCGCCAGGTCGATCGCCGTCTCGACGGTGATCGCCCACGGATGGAACAGGTCGAGGTCCATGGCTCCGCGTGCCAGCAGGTCGGGCTCGGGCAATCCAGCACACTCATCCGCCGCGGTGAAGCGCGCAATTGCGAGCGCAGCATCGACCGTGGCCGCCAGCGCGTCCGCGGAGAAATCGGAACTGCTGGCATGGCCACGCCGCTGACCGAGATAGACGGTGACGCCGAGCCCCTTGTCGCGGTTGTATTCGATCGTTTCGACGTCCCCGCGACGGACGGTGATCGACTGGCCGAAGCCCTCCGACACATCGACTTCGCAGGCGGATGCGCCGATCGTCGCGGCACGCTCGAGCACCGTCTGGGCAATGTCGCGCAGCTGCTGCGCGGAATGCGAGAACTCCTGGGACATGGGGGCGGCCCGTCGTAGGCGAAAGTTATAATGATAACCGTGGAGATTGAAGATAACGAAGACACCGAGCGGGGTCCGAGCAAATCGCAGCGCAAGCGGGAGATGACCGCATTGCAGGACCTCGGCGCCGAGCTCGTCGGCCTTTCGCGCGAGCGCCTGGCCCGCATCGAAATGCCGGAGCGGCTGCGCGACGCCATCCTCGAGGCACAGCGCATTACCAAGCACGAAGCCCGGCGCCGGCAATTGCAGTTCGTCGGCAAGCTGATGCGCGATGTCGATCCGGCACCGCTGCAGGCGGCAATCGACGAAATCAATGGCGTTTCGGCTGCGGCCAACGCCCGCCAGCACCGGCTGGAGCGCCTGCGGGCGCGGATCATGGAGGATGAGACCGCCTTCGCCGAGTTGGCGCGCGATAACCCCGCGGCCGACATCCAGCACCTGCGCCAGTTACGCCGCAACGCCCTCAGGGAGGCACAGCAGGGCAAGCCGCCGCGCGCTTTTCGGGAACTGTTCCGCGAACTCCGCGCACTCGAGGACGAGGAAAGCGGGCCTCCCCGCAACGCCCCCGGAGAAGGAAGCAACTCGCTTCCGGAAGCTTGAGCCGTCTGGGCTGGCAAGGCCGAGACAAAAGAAAAAAGCCGGGCGATGGCCCGGCCTTTTTAGGGTGCGCGCAGCTTATTCGGCCGCAGGCGCCTCCACTACCGCTTCCTCTGCCGGACGATCGAGCAGTTCGACGTAGGCCATCGGGGCGTTGTCGCCAACGCGGAAACCCATCTTGAGGATGCGCAGGTAGCCGCCGTTGCGGCTGGCATAGCGCGGGCCCAGCACGCTGAACAGCTTGCCGACGATATCGCGATCGCGCGTGCGATCGAAGGCAAGGCGGCGATTGGCAAGGCTTGGCTTCTTGCCCAGGGTGATCAGGGGCTCGACAACCCGGCGCAGTTCCTTGGCCTTGGGCAGCGTGGTCTTGATGGCCTCGTGGCGCAGCAGGGAAACCGCCATGTTGCGCAGCATCGCCTGGCGGTGCGCCGAGGTTCGATTGAGTTTGCGTAGTCCGTTGCCGTGACGCATTTTCGTATTCCCTTTTCTTGTGCGGCCGCCGCGCTATGCAAGCGGCCGGTTAATGGTTATTCAGGAGCGTTGTGGTTGCCGGAAATTCCAGCTGTCAGGAGAGCTTCTCCAGCCCGGCTGGCGGCCAGCTCTCGAGTTTCATGCCCAGGGTAAGGCCGCGCGAGGCGAGCACTTCCTTGATTTCGTTCAGCGACTTGCGGCCAAGGTTCGGCGTCTTCAGCAGCTCGGTCTCGGTACGCTGGATCAGGTCGCCGATGTAATAGATGTTCTCGGCCTTCAGGCAGTTGGCGGAGCGCACGGTGAGTTCCAGGTCGTCGACCGGACGCACCAGCACCGGGTCCACCGAAGTCTGCTTCGGCGCCTCGGCAGACATCGGCGTGCCTTCGAGATCGGCGAAGATCGACAGTTGCTCCATGAGGATGCGGGCGGCGGTGCGCACGGCCTCTTCGGCATTGTCGATCGCGCCGTTGGTCTCGATGTCGAGGATCAGCTTGTCGAGGTCGGTGCGCTGCTCGACGCGCGCGGACTCGACCGAGTAGCTGACGCGGCGCACCGGGCTGAACGAGGCATCCAGCATGATCTGGCCGATGGCGCGGTTTTCGCGGGCGATCTCGCGCTGGTTGGCCGGGACATAGCCGCGGCCGGACTCGACGCGAATCTGCATGCTGAGCTTGCCGCCCGGCGCGAGGTGCGCGATCACATGATCCGGATTGACGATCTCGACGTCATGGGTCGCTTCGATGTCGGCCGCGGTGACCACACCCTCGCCGCTCTTGGAAAGGGTCAGCGTCGCTTCGCGCCGATTGTGCATCTTCAGCACCACGCCCTTGAGGTTGAGCAGGATGTCAACCACGTCCTCGCGAACGCCGTCGAGCGTCGAGTACTCATGGAGCACACCCTCGATCGAAACCTCGGTCGGCGCCACGCCTTCCATCGAGGAGAGCAGGATGCGGCGCAGGGCGTTGCCCAGCGTGTGCCCGTAGCCACGCTCGAACGGCTCCATGACCACACGCGCGTGAACCGGCGACAGTTGCTGGACATCGATGCTGCGGGGCTTGAGTAGTGTATGCATTTGCGTTCCTTGAAAGGGACGACGCCTGACGTCCTCGCGGACGCCAGGCGGGAGACTACGGTTCAGCGCGAATACAGTTCGACGACCAGACCTTCGCTAATCGAGGGCGGCAGGTCCTCGCGGGCCGGATAGGCCTTGAACACGCCCTTGGCGGCCTTGACGTCAACCTCGATCCACTCGGGGAAGCCGCGCGACGAAGCCGACTCGAGCGCCGCCTTGGTGCGCAGGTGGCCACGCGAGCCCTCGGCAAGTTCGATGACATCGCCGGGACGAACGCTGAACGACGGGATGTTCACGCGGCGGCCGTTGATCAGCACGCCATTGTGGCGAACGATCTGGCGCGCCTCGGCACGGGAGGCGCCGAAGCCCATGCGATAGGCGACGGTGTCGAGACGGCTCTCGAGCAGCTTGAGCAGGTTCTCGCCGGTCTGCCCCTTCTTGCGCTCGGCTTCGGCGAATACCTTGCGGAACTGCCGCTCGAGCACGCCGTAGATGCGGCGAATCTTCTGCTTCTCGCGCAGCTGCGTACCGTAGCCGGACAGGCGCTGGCCAGACTTCTGGCCGTGCTGGCCGGGCGCGTAGGAGCGGCGCTCGACGGCACACTTGTCGGTAAAGCACTTCTCGCCTTTGAGGAACAGCTTCTCGCCCTCGCGGCGGCACTGGCGGCACTTGGCGTCTAGGTTGCGGGCCATGGTGTCGTTTCCTTATTGCCTCAGATCCGGCGCCGCTTGGGCGGCCGGCATCCGTTGTGGGGGATGGGGGTGATGTCGGTGATGCTGGTGATCTTCATGCCGAGGGCGTTGAGGGCGCGCACGGCGGACTCGCGGCCGGGACCGGGACCCTTAATGCGAACCTCCAGGTTCTTCACCCCGCATTCCTGGGCAGCCTTGCCAGCAGCTTCGGCGGCGATCTGCGCGGCGAACGGGGTCGACTTGCGGGAGCCTTTGAAGCCGGCGCCACCCGAGGTCGCCCACGACAACGCATTGCCCTGGCGGTCGGTGATGGTGATGATCGTATTGTTGAACGACGCGTGTACGTGGGCAATGCCCTCGGCGACGTTCTTCTTTACCTTCTTGCGAACTTTGGTAGCGGTCTTGGCCATGAATTATCGGTTCCGGTTTACTTCTTGCCCATGGAAATCGCCTTGCGCGGTCCCTTGCGCGTGCGGGCGTTGGTGCGGGTACGCTGGCCGCGCACCGGCAGGCCGCGACGGTGGCGCACGCCGCGGTAGCAGCCGAGGTCCATCAGCCGCTTGATGTTCATCGTCGTCTCACGGCGCAGGTCGCCCTCGACCGTGAACTTGGCGACTTCCTCGCGCAAGCGGTCCATCTCGCTGTCCGTGAGTTCCTTGATCTTGGTCGAGCGCTTGACACCCACCGAGTCGCAGATCTTGCGCGCGCGCGAACGGCCGATGCCGTAGATCGCCGTCAGCGCGATTTCCGCGTGCTGGTGATTGGGAATATTGACGCCTGCTATACGAGCCATGTGCTTGCCTGTTCCTTGCCGCTTGGGCGGCGAGTTTGTTTAGCCGAAAATGCGGAACCGTAGATTATATCCGACGGCTCTCGCTCCATCAACCTTGACGCTGCTTGTGGCGCGGGTCCGTGCAAATGACCCTCACCACGCCATTGCGGCGGATGATCTTGCACTTGCGGCAGATACGCTTGACCGAGGCCAGAACTTTCATTTTTGGTTCTCCGGATGTGAGACCGACTACTTCGCGCGGAACACGATGCGACCCTTGGTCAGGTCGTAGG
>CAYTFA010000016.1:0-12694 GCA_964436755.1 uncultured Rhodocyclaceae bacterium
CGAGGATTGCGCGGCCGGTGCGGGACTGGCTGCAGGCAATTCGAGATCGAGCACCTCGAGCGTGTAGCCGGCGATGGAAATCTTGTCGCCGGGACGCAGCGGGCCGTGGCGCGTGATCTTCGCGCCGTTGACCTCGGTGCCCGACGACGATCCGAGGTCCTCGACATAGACGCCGTCGGGCTTGCGCTGGATGGACGCGTGCTTCTTGGCGACTGTCCAGCCCTGCAGCGCGATCAGGTTTTCGTCGCTCTTGCCGACCGAGCAGGTGTCCAGCGTGCACTCGATCTGCGAGGTATTGCCCTTGGGGGTGGTGACGTTGATGTTCAGCATGGAGCGGGCCCTTCAGTCGATGAGGTCCTTCTTGTTCAGGTTGCGCTCGAAGCGCTCCTTCATTTCGACGCCTTTGTCGATGCGTTCCTGGTTCATGGAGGAGGTCGGGTCCACCACCACCGGCGTCACGGCGATCAGGAGGTCGCTGCGCCCGCCGCGGAAGGAATCGGAGCGGAACAGGCGGCCGATGATCGGCAGGTCGCCCAGGCCGGGAATCTTGGTCACGTCGTTCTGCATGTCGCGGTTGATGAGCCCGGAGATCACCATCGTCTGCCCGGTCTTGACGTTGATTTCGGTCTCGGAACTCCGCGTCAGGAAGCCGGGGGTGCCGGCCACGGCCGTCGATTGGTCGAGCTGGCTCAGTTCCGCGCGAATCGCGGCGATCACGTTGCCCTTTTCGTCCGCGGCGGGCTTGATGCTCAGCTTGATGCCGTAGTCCTTGTAGGTCGTGCTGGTGGTCCCCAGCGCGCCGGCGGTCTGGATGGGAATCTGCCCGCCGGCGAGGAACTGGGCGGTGCCGCCGCTGCGGGCGGACAGTTCCGGTTCGGCGAGGATGGTCAGGTCGCCGTTGCTCTTCGCCAGGTTGATGACGCTCTGGATCGTGGACGCGATGCCGAGGTAGGTGCGCAGGCCGGTCACGTTGAGCGGGACCGTGCTGACTGCCGCGGCGGCACCGGTCGGGTTGGTCGAGCCGTAGAAGTTGCCGGCGAACGCGGCCGACGGGCCGGCGAAGCTGCCCGGCCACGACATGCCGATCGCCTCGGAGAAGTTCTTCTTCGCTTCGAGGATCTGCACCTTCATGTAGATCATCTTCTTCATTTCGACGTCCAGCTCCTTGACCAGCGGCACGAGCTGCGGGAACCTGCTGGCGAGCGACGTGATGCGGGCGATCTGCTGCGGGCTGGCGGCGCCGGTGATGGCGATCTGCGGGCCCATCGGCTTGATCTCGATGCCTGTGATGTCGCCGAGGACGTCCTTGGCCGCGTTGAACGCGAACATCGAGTCCTTCGAACCGACGCGGACGGTGTAGCGCTGGACGTCGCCCTGCGGCGACCAGAGCACAAGCGAGGTGTCGCCCACGCCCTCGGCGATCACGAGCATCTGCGTGTCGTCGATGAATTTCGTGCTGATCAGGGCGCCATTGCCGATTGCGACGCGATGCACGCGGGTCGCCGGGATGGTCGTGATCTCGCCGACGAACATGACGAGGTCCTTGGCGGCGTCGCTGGCGGCCAGCACGCCGGGGGCGGCGCCGAGGATGCCGACCGCGCAGAACAAAGCGAATATCTTGCGGAACATGATGGGTTGTCCTTTGCGGTTCGTCACTTTTCGATCAGGGCCTTGAGCTCGGCCTTGAGCTGGGGGGTGATGCCACTGGCGTCGGCGGCGGGGGCCGCCGTCGCCGGCTTGGCCGGTGCGATGGCCGGTACCAGCGGTGGCACGCCGACGCCGCTTGCCGCCGCGGCAGCGCTGAGCGCGCCGTAGGAAGATGCCGCGGGGACCGGTACGTCGACCGACTTCAGGCTCGGTCCCGCGCGCTGGCCGCCGATGATGTACTCGACCACGCCGGCCAGGGTCGTCGCCCGCTTGGCGTTGCGGGCGCGCTGCGAGACCTCGTCGAGAATGTTCTGCGCGTTCACCGCGAAGTCGGCGCTGGTCTCGTCCTTCTCGTTGCGCAGGACGTAGCGCAGTTTGCCGATGCTCTGCGCCAGTGTCAGGCGGGCGGCCTGGGGCGGGGTGACCTCCAGGGTCAGCGTGCTGTAGGTGGACGTCTTGCGCGCGCTGCCCGGCTTGTCGTCACCCTCCTGGACCACGCGCTGCCCGGTGGCCAGCACCTTCATGCGGTCCATGAACGGGACGACCGTCTGTCCGCCTTCCTCGCGCTGCATTGCCAGCATCAGGTCGACCCGGTTGCCGGGCTGCACCATGTGGGCAACGGCGTTCAACTCGTCGATGTCAACGGTGATGGCGCGAATGCCTTCGGCGAGCGTGCCGGAGAAGTCGGCGACGTCGGGCCTGAGGTCCGTCCTCAAGAGCGGCCGTCCCTTGAACACGGAGCGAATCAGGGCCTGGCCCTTGTATTTGTCGAAGTCGTCGGCGGGGATCGCGTTCGGATAGACGAGGTCGGCCAGCACCTCGCGGGCGGCCACCACGTTGTCCGTCAGCACCATGCCGACGGGCAGGTCGCGCGTGGGAACCACCACGGAGACCTTCGGTCCCGCCTTCTTGCTGCGGGCCGCGACCTCCGCCTCGATGCTAGCCTCGCGCGAGGCCAGATAGCGTGTGGTGAGGAATGTCGCCAGCAGCGCCAGGCCGATTGCGGCCGCCAGCATCAGCCAGGTCTTGTTGATTTTCACGGATGGCAGTTTCAGACCCATGGGTGTGTATCCTCGAACGGGAAGTTGCGGCGTGCCTGCATGTGGCTAGAAAGGCAGGCTGATGGGGAAGCCGATGGCGCTGGCGATGTTCTCCGGCTTCAGGAGGTCGTTGACCGCCTTGTCGACGGCTTCGGTGACGATGGTCTTGATTGCGTCGCCGAAACTCGACGGCAGCGTCGGAAACGGCGAGATGCCGATCGACGGCACCGGCAGTGCGGGGTTTTGCCAGTCGATGCAGCGATCGATGCCGACGGTGGCGGTCGGATAGGTCAGGTCGGGAAAGATCGTGGCGATCTCCGCTGGCGCCCAGTCGGCGAGCGACGTCGAGTATTCGTAGTCGCAGTCGGGAATCGTGGCGATGGCCATGGCGTAGGTGTAGTGGGTGTGGTAGTCCTTCATGGCGCGCGCCACCTGCTTGATCACGGACTCGGCCGGCTGGCCCGGCGTATCCGGGTTGCTGAAGGGCTGCAGCAGCACCATCACGCCGAACGCCAGCACGACGATGTATTCCACCGACGCCTGGCCCAGCGAGCGGCGATGGCTGCGGAAGCGGTCGCGCCGGCTCATGGCTGGTTCACGTAGTTGAGCAGCACGTTGGATTCGCTGCCTTCCCGTGTCAGTGTGAGGCTGAGTTCGCGCTGGCCGTTCTTGAGCACCATGACGTCGCCGGCCTGGCCGGGCTTGTCGATGCGATAGTGGCTGGTCACCACCCAGCCGAGGTCACCGAGGTTGCGCCGGTAGAAATCCGCGTTGGCGGCCGGCGAAAAACCGTTCTTCAGCATGACGGTGCGCGCCGTCTTGCCCGGGTCGTTGTGCGCGATGTCGCTCAGCATCTTGCTGCCGGGAAGCATCGGCACTTCCTCCTTCACCACCTTTCCGGTCGGCAGGGTACTCAGGCCGAGGAATCCTTCGGTGCCATCCTTGCCGAACGGCTTTACCTGGACGGTATAGAAGCAGTTGTCGCGCATCGAGGCAATCACCTGCCAGGGACCGAGCGGATACTCGGCGGGACCGCGCACGTCCTTCGTCGCGGCCCACTTCTCCCTGTAGAAGGCCAGAACCTCCGCCGGCGGCGTCGTGGTCTCGAGGCGCACGATGCTCATCGGCAGCCCGTTGTAGTCCATTTGCGGGGCGACGATCTGCAGCCTGGCCTTGCCGGGCGTCGGGAATTCCGGGCAGGAACGCAGCGGATCCTTCGCCGCCAGGACGCCTCCTGCCACCAGCATCAGCAGTGCAGCGGCTTTCCTGATCATGGCAAGCGATCCGGCGGTACCCGATCGACCTCGATGCGGCCGAGGTCCACGGTGCTCAGTTCGGGGAAGAACACCAGGGCGATGGCCTTGATGACCTTCATCACGGTGTCGAACACGCCGCCTTCGCTTGGCTGCAGCAGCGAGGAAGGCGTCAGGCCGCGCGTCTGGTTATAGACCGACATCTTCTTCTTGCCCGCGGCGGTGCTGTATTCGGATAGCGAGCCCGGACCGTTCGCATTCCAGCCGTTGGCCAGGATCACGTTCTTGGCGGAAAACGAACTGGTCACGCCGGTCGCGAGGTAGTCGTCCGTGCAGCCGGTACAGCCGCCGAGGCCTGCGGCCGGATTGAAGGCAACCTGCTTGACGGCGATCTTCACGTCGGCCGTATAAAGCCCGCGCGTATCGACCATGAAGTTGGACACGACCGAACCGGCCTCCACCAGCGGGGTGATGAGGTCATTGACGGTGCCCGGCGCCTTGTCGCTCGCCAGGGTGTCGTCGTAGCTGCCGAGTGCCGTGTAGCCGCCGCGCGTGGTGTTGCTGATGTCGCCATAGCTGCCGAGCAGCTTGTTGTTGCGGCGATCGCGCCAGAACAGCTTGGCATTGCCGCCGACCCAGCTGCCGCCCGACTTGTCGTTGTCCGCGAAGGGCGTCGTACCGCTGTCGGAGAGCAGCCGTGCGCCGATCTCGGTGCGAATCTGGTCGTCGGTCTTTTCGTTGGCATCCCACTTGTTGCTGAAGGTGCCGCCGGACCCGATGCCGAAGCTTTCCGCGGCTGCGCCGCCGAACCAGACCGTGCGCTCCCAGGCGGCGTAGCGGGCGGCCTGCACGGTATAGGTCTTGATATCGATGTACTTGGCGATGATCGGGATCGCCAGAAACAGCGGCACCAGCACCAGGGCCGCCGCAATCAGCGCCTCGATCATGGCCTGGCCGCGCTGGCGGGAAGCGTGTCGGTGGTTCACAGCAGCCCCGCGCGCTGGATTTCCATCGAGATGTACTGCTCGATGAAGGTGTTCGGCTGCAGGCGCGCCTGCCAGTAGGGGTTGTAGAGGCTGCCCCACTCGGTGGCGCCGGCGGAACCGATGGTGCGCTTGAACCAGTCGAGTCCGCTGTCCGTCGTCGGGCGCGCAAAGTAGACATGGGCCTTCGACAGGCTGCGCATCTTCCGCTCGCCGTCGAGGCTGCGCTTGGGCGCCCCGTTGTCGGTGGCAAACTGGCCGCTGCCCGGGTTCTTCGGCATGTCACTGGTGTTCTTCTCGATTTCGATCACCAGCGGGGGGCCGCTGAGGTTGTCCTTGGTCAGGTCCTTGACGTCCATGTACTGCGTGAGGCCGCCGAAGGTATTGGGGCTGAACGTCAGCGAAGTGCCCGCCCCCTTCTCCTGCTGCATGGTCGCCGAAATCTTCGTGGTCCAGCTGCTCAGGGCCGAACCGTAGGAATCGCTGGCATCGTGTCCGAAGTTGTTGTCGCCACTCAGCGAATTCTGCTGGTCGAGCTGCTTGCCGGACTGCGCTGCGCCGTGGGATACGGGTATCCAGGGTGGGGCGAAGGGTATCGGCAGGGGAATCGGGATGCCGAGGATGCTGATCCAGAAGATGTCGAGACCGGAGAAGCTGGAGGCGTCGAGCGCGGTCCAGCTCTTCTTGGCTTTCGAGCCGGGGGCGCCGGGATGGGCATTGCCGTCGGCGGCCGCGGCCGGCGTCGGCGTGTGCGTAACCGTGGGGCATCCGGCGGGCGGCGTGGTGCCGAAGCAGCGCGCGTCGACCCACTGGCTGTCGACATAGGTGTAGCCGCCGGCCGGGTGGGCTGCGTCGCCAAGCTGGACCGTGCCGGCCGTGCCGGCACAGATCGCATTTCCACCGGCGTCCGTGCTGGGCAGTTCGCTGTGGTAATCCTTGACGATGGCGGGGGGGGTGGCCGAAACGGTATTGCCGTTGCAGTCCACGATGCTGCCGGAACCGCCACCCGTCCCCGACGTCGATCCCGTACCGGTTTCGTTCGTGACCTTGAGTTCGGTACCGCCGCGATGGAATACCGGCAGGAACAGCGGGCCGGAGGTATAGGGGATGAACACCGTCGGGTCGACGAAGGTCAGCGGCGGCGCATAGAAGAAAGCAAAGCCCCATGCCGGCTTGGTCGAGCGGTCCCGCGAAAAATCGTCCAGCGAGTCGGTCGTGACCTGGGCAAAGCGTTCGGCGTTCGCGCCGTCCTTGCCTTCGGCATTGGGATCCTTGAACTCCGTGAAGCCGAACCACTTGTAGAAGTGGTAGCCGAGGTAGAAGGCCGAACTCGTGGTAAGGCGAACCTTGTCGTCGTTGGCCTTGAGGATGCTGCCGCCGCCGTCGAGGATGGAGAGCGGTCCGGTGAACACACTGACGCCAAGCATGTCGTCCAGCGTCTGGCCGAGGCTATCGAATACGCCCAGCGTCTGCGTCACCGTCAGCGCGGTCGCATAGTGGTACACGCGCTGGCTTTCGGAATACACGCGGATCAGCCCATCGAGCAGGGTGACCGCCCCCTTCATGAAGGTCGAGCCGAGCGATCCCTCGTCGAAGATCTTGGCCACCGTGCCGATGCCGCTGTAGATGGTCTTGTAGGCGCCCTTCAGGGTGCCGCCCGGCCAGATATCGAGCATCAGCTCGTAGAAGACGCTGCGCCCCCAGTTCGCCGCATCGTTGTTGGTGGTGAACGCCGAGAGGTTGCGAAACCACGACGTCAGGCCGACGAATTGCGCCACGCCGACCTGGTTGGCGATCATCGAACGCGTGGTATAGGCGGAAAAGTTGTAGTCCCGCGCTTCCGCCAGCGCGGCGCTGTAGGCCGCTGCGTCGGCGGTATTTTGCAGCTTGATCTTCTCGACCGTCTGCCCGCCCATGCTGTACATGGCGAACAGCGCCAGAATCACCAGGGTCGAGGTGAATAGCGCCAGTACCAGCGCTTGCCCACGCTGGCATCGTGGGCTCCGTAGCGAGTGCGGCAGGCGGTCGGGGCGCATGTGGGAAAAAATGCCCATGCGAACCCCCCGAGCGAGGGATCGTCAGTTGCCGTAGGTACTCATCTTCTTGTCTTTGTCGGCGGCAGTGGCGGCGGAACTGGCAGCGGCACCCGCGGCACTGATGGCCGAACTCGACCCGGTGCCGGCCACTTCACCCGCAAGGCCCGCCACCTGGTTGCGGATCGTCTTGCCGAACAGCGCATAGACGCCAATCGCGGCCACCGCGATCAGCGCGACGATGATGATGTATTCGGTCATGCCCTGGCCGCGCTGGCGGTTGGTCGTCATCCGGTTCAACAAGCTTTTCATGGTGTTGCTCCTTGGGGAAGATGATTTGCGCAAGACCGCCGATAGCATTCAGAATAGTCGAAACCTGCGTTTCGGCAGTTTCGGATATCGGCCTGCCAGCGGGTCAATGCCAATATTTTTCAGCGACAAAAGCTATATTGAACTATAGAGGATGGAAATGCTCGGCGCAAGCTCTTCGGATGCTTCCGATCGAGTGCGGTTTGCGTGCCTATCATGACGGCGTGAAGGAGACGAGCGTGGTGAAATCCGGGCGTCCACGCCTGCTGTTCGCAGCTCAGGTGATGGCCCTGTGCGCCGGGTTCAGCGCAAGCGGGCTGGCGCACGCCGATGCTGCTGCGGGTCGACGCGCCATGCAGGCCGGCGACTATGCCGTCGCCGCCAGGGAGTTCGAACCCGCTGCCCGTGCCGGGGAGGCTCGCTCGCAAAATGACCTTGGCGTCCTGTACGAGCGAGGCTGGGGTGTCGCGCAGGATCTTGCCGAAGCCGCCAGGTGGTATCGCCGGGCGGCGGACCAGGGATACCTGCAGGCGCAGGCGAACCTCGGCTACCTCTACGAAACCGGGCAGGGCGTCATCCGTGACTATGCCGCGGCGCTCGCCTTGTACCAGCGGGCGGCAGACGCCGGCCTCGCGCAGGCGCAAAACAACCTGGGCAGCCTGTATGAACGCGGTCTGGGCGTGCAGCGCGATTACGTCCAGGCGATGCAGTGGTATCGCAAGGCCGCGGAGCAGGGGTCGGCCCAGGCGCAGACCAACGTCGGCTACCTGCTCGAGACCGGACGCGGTGTCGCGCGCGATTACGCAACGGCCATGACCTGGTATCGAAAGGCGGCGGAGCAGGGGTACGGCCAGGCGGAGAACAACATCGGCGCCCTGTACGAAAGCGGACGCGGCGTGGAGCGCGATCTGCCGGTGGCCATCACCTGGTACCGGAAGGCCGTCGAGCGGAAGAATGCGCAGGCGCAGACGAACCTCGGCTTTCTGTACGCAGCCGGTCGCGGCGTGCCGCGCGATGATGCGCAGGCGGTGGCGCTGTTCCGTGCCGCCGCAGCGCAGGGTTTTGCGCAGGCCCAGAGCAACCTGGGTTTCATGCTGGCCGAGGGCAGGGCGGTGCAGCGCGACTACGCCGCCGCCAAGGCCCTCTACGAGAAGGCCATCGAGCAGGGGCTGCCGCAGGCGATGATGCACCTTGCCGTGTTGTACGAGAAAGGGCGTGGCGTGGCGCAGGACAACTCCGCGGCGCTGTCATGGTATCGACGGTCGGCCGAGGCGGGCCACCGGCCGGCGGC
This sequence comes from uncultured Rhodocyclaceae bacterium, assembly GCA_964436755.1. Taxonomy (GTDB): domain Bacteria; phylum Pseudomonadota; class Gammaproteobacteria; order Burkholderiales; family Rhodocyclaceae; genus Sulfuritalea. Next base: position 8,557 of record CAYTFA010000016.1, read on the forward strand.
GCAGCGCTTGTTTGCGGTCTACACCAATGGCGAACTCGGCGAGCGGATCGATCCGGTACGCGCAAAGCTCTGGGCCGATCGGGTGCAGTAAGCGGTGCCCCAGCGATTCGACCGTCTCCTGCTGGTACTCCCCGGCTGGGTCGCCTTCGTTCTGTACCTGCCCACGCTGTCGAATGGCTTCGTCTGGGATGACACCTATTTCCTGACGGAGCTGCCGCTCCTGCGCGATGCCGAACTCTGGTGGGGCCAGATCAGCGAGCCGCTGTTCGTGTCGCGCAACTACTTCAGGCCACTGGCGTTGGCGATGTTCGCCCTCGAGGCGCGAGTCGGCGAGCTCGACCCTTTCCTGTTCCATCTGGTCAACGTGGGCCTGCATGCCGCCAATGCGACGCTCGTCGTGGTTCTGGCAAGAATGGCGTCGCCGGTACGTGCGGTCGGACCGGCTGCCGCCGCCGGCTTGATGTTCGCAGTGCATCCGGCCATTGTCGAGAACGTCGCATGGATTTCCGATCGCTTCGACCTGGCGATGGTGTTCTTCCTGCTCCTCGCCATGGCGTGCGACGCCCTGCCGCTGCGGACGATCTTCCGCGCGCTGGCGGCCGCCGTGCTCTTTTTCTTCGCCCTGCTGAGCAAGGAGACGGCGGTCGTATTGCTCGCGCTGCTGCCGCTGTGGCAGGCGCTACTGCGCGTTTCGGGCGCGAAACCTTCGTCGCCGCCGCAGCGGCTTTGGACCCGCGCCGACATCACGGTCTGGGCCGCCCTGGTCCTGGCATTGATTGCCTATCTGGCGCTGCGCCACGCCGCCCTGGGCTATTTCTACGTGAGCGATTCGATGATCGCCGCGGGCAGCGGTTTGCAGCGCGTGCTGCTGGTCGGCAAGACCCTCGGCTGGTACCTCGCCCTCGCCGTGTGGCCCTTCGGCCAGATGCTGCCGGTGCACCCGGCCCGCACGCCGGTGGCAGTGGACGACCTGCTGGCCTGGGCCGGGCTGGGCGCGACGCTGGCGGTGTGCATGATGCTCGTGGTCGCGGCGTGGCGGGCCAGGTGGGCCCGCGGTCCGGCATTGGCGGCCGGCATGGCGCTCGTCGCGCTGGCTCCCGTGTCGAATCTCGTTCCGCTGACGATAGGCGACAACCTCGTGCATGACCGCTACCTGATACTGCCGGTGGCGTTTCTGGCCATTGCATCGTCCCTGACATGGAAGACGTGGCGTCCATTTTCACCGGCGGCCGTTGTCGCCGGCAGCTGGGCGCTTGCATCGGTCATAGCGGTTTCCATCCTGGTCCCGCGCTGGGAAAGCAACCTTTCCCTTTGGGGCTGGGCGTTCGCACGCGAACCGGAGTCGCGCATCGCCAGCGAGAACTATGTGGCGGCGCTGGTCAATGCGAACAGGAACGAGGAAACCATCGCCGTGGCGCGTTCGCTGCTTGCGCGCGGGCCGGAGTTGCCCGGCGCGACCCACAATCTGGCGCTGGCCCTGGCCCGGCTGGGCCGTTACGACGAAGCCGAACGCGTCGTCCGCCGTGCCATCGACCTGCACGCCGGCATCGACTCGAAGGTGCATCTGGACCTGAGCGAGGCCTACAACCTGCTTGGCTACATCTGCCTGCGCCAGGGGCGCTTCGGCGAGGCCGAACAGGCATTGCGGCGGTCGATCGTACTGACGCCCTACTTGACCCGCCCGCACTACAACCTGGCGATGCTGCACTACGAACGGGGCAACTGGGAGGAGGGCGACCGGGAACTCGCATTTGCCGTGCGCTACGGCGCTCCGGAACTGGCGGCGGCCCATCAACGGCTGGGCAGCGAGAAGAAGCAGGAGCGGCAGGCGCAACGGGGTTGAGTGGCGGAAGCGGTGAGATTCGAACTCACGAACGTCTTGCGACGTTGCCGGTTTTCAAGACCGGTGCATTCAACCGCTCTGCCACGCTTCCGCTAGGCACGGAATTCTAGCAGCCCGTCATCGACGGGCACGGCGTCAGTCGAAGCGCGAGAAATCGGGTTTGCGCTTTTCGAAGAAGGCGGAAAACGCCTCCCTGGCTTCAGGCGAAAGCAGTCGCTCGCGGAAGATTTCGGCCTCGGCGCGCATGGTTTCCGCGATCAACTGCTGCCGGCCGCGCTTGAGCAACTGCTTGGTGAGGCGGATCGAGGCGGCGGGCTGGGTCGCCAGCTTGCGGCAGCGAGCCAGCGCGTGTTCGAGCGCCTGGCCGTCGGCCACCACGGCATTGAGCAGCCCGATCTCGCGCGCGGTGGCAGCATCGAAGGGTTCGCCCAGCATCAGCAGCTCGGCAGCGCGCGCGTGCCCGGCGAGCAGCGGCAGCAGCAGACTGGACGCGGCTTCGGGCACCAGACCCAGGTTGGCGAAGGGCAGTGCGAAGCGCGCACCGGCGCCGGCATAGGCGAGGTCGCAATGCAGCAGCATGGTGGTGCCGACGCCGACGGCGACGCCCTCGATGGCGGCGACGAAGGGCTTCGTCAGGCGCGAAAAGCCGTCGATGAAGCGAAACACCGGCGCGCTGTCGTCGAGCGGCGGGCTCGCCATGAAATCGGTGAGGTCGTTGCCGGCCGTGAATTGCCCGCCAGCGCCGGAAATCAGGATCACCCGGGTCGCCGCGTCCGCCTCGGCCTCGGCCAGTGCGTCGGCCATGAGGCGGTACATCTCGGCGGTGAGTGCATTCTTCTTTTCCGGCCGTGTCATCTCGAGGTGGAACACGCCCTCGCGGCGGGTGAGTGTCACGGCGTCGCTCATTTGCGTATCTTCGCCAGGAAGCCTTCCATCGCCGCCTTGCGGTCCTCGTTGACCTTCTGCACGTGCGGCCGCTCGCCGACCATCTTCAGGTAGGGCTTTGCCTGCGGCAGCACTTCATCGAGCAGGTCGCGGCCGTAGATCTTCCGCGTCGCCTGGCTTACCAGCGGCAGGTGCGCCCATGCGGCGCAATCGGCGTGGGTGAAATGCTCACCCGCAATGAACGGTGAAAACCGGGCGAGGCGCACCAGGCTGCGCAGCCCCTTCTCCAGCAGGTGGAGCACCTCGCGCTTGGTTTCCTCGGAAGCGCTGCCGCCGAAGAAGGCCTCACCGTAAAGCCGGCGCGCCGGCAGTTCGAGGTGGAGCTCGAGGTGTTCGATGAGTTCCCGGCAGCGCGCGCGATCGAAGGGGTCCTTCGGGTAGAGCGCCGGCTCGGGCCAGTTGTCCTCGACGAACTCGGTCAGCACCTGCGACTCGCTGAGCACGCCGCGCGTCGTGCGCAGGAAGGGCACCTTGCCCATCGGCGATTCGGCGAGGACGCTCTCGTCCTGCGACGGATAGACCACCGCCTCGGAGAACTGCACGCCCTTTTCCAGCAGCGACAGCTTGACCTTGTTGTAGTAGTTGCTGGCGGCAAAGCCGCAAAGTGTGATGGGCACGCTCACCTCAGGCTCCCGGAAAGCGGTACTCGCGCAGGCGGTCGCGCAGTTGCAGCTTGGACAGCTTGCCGGTCGCCGTGTGCGGCAGGTCGTCGACGAAGATCACGTCGTCGGGAATCCACCACTTGGCCACCTTGCCCTCGTAGAAGGCGATCAACTCATCGCGGCCAACATCCTGCCCCGGCTTGCGCACCACCACCAGCAGCGGGCGCTCGTCCCATTTGGGATGCGCGGCACCGATCACGGCGGCTTCGGCCACGGCGGGATGCGCCACCGCGATGTTCTCGAGGTCGATGGAGGAGATCCACTCGCCGCCCGACTTGATGACGTCCTTCGAGCGGTCGGTGATCTGCATGTAGCCGTCGGCATCCAGCGTGGCGACGTCGCCGGTGGGGAACCAGCCGTCGCGCAGCGGATTGCCGCCCTCGGCCTTGTAGTAGCCGGAGGTGATCCAAGGTCCGCGCACGAGCAGGTCGCCGAAGGCCTTGCCGTCGCGCAGAAGCTCGTTGCCGTCGCCATCGACGATCTTCAGTTCGACGCCGAAGATGCTGCGCCCCTGCTTGAGGCGGATGCGGTCGCGGTCTGCGGCAGGAAGCGAAAGGTGCTTGTTCTTGTAGGTATTGACCGTGCCCAGCGGGCTCATCTCGGTCATGCCCCAGGCATGGAGCACGGTGATTCCGTACTGTTCGTCGAAGGCGCGGATCATCGCCGGCGGCGCCGCCGAGCCGCCGAT
>CAYTFA010000017.1:0-12635 GCA_964436755.1 uncultured Rhodocyclaceae bacterium
GCATCGGCAGCGCGCGCGATTTCCTTCAGTGCGGCGTTCGCGCCCTGCACGGTAGGCGCGTCCTGGCTGGCCAGCGTGCGCACGGCGGCGGCGGCTCGGGCGAGTTCATCACCGGCGCGGGCAAGATTCCGTACTGTCTCCGAATCCGACGCCGCGAGAGAGGCGACGCGATCGGCGGCGAGTTCGAGCCGCGCCAGTGCGGCCTGGGCCGCAACCAGTGCCTTGCGTGCCTCCTCCAGGGTCGGTCCGCCCTGGGCATCGAGGCGGGCCGCCAGCGATTCGAGATGCTTCAGCGTCGCCAGCAGGCGGGCCGGCAGCTCCTGCGTGCCCTGCGCCGAGACGAGCTTGTTTACTCCCTCGCTGATCGCGGCGACATCGGAGAGGAATTTCGCCATGGGGAAGGCCTCGAGCTTGCCCTGCAGCTCCTGCACGGCGGTGCGCACCGTGGGAATTTCGCTGACACCCGGGTCGAGCGCGACGAAGCGCGCCGGCTTGTCCGGATGGAAGTCGAGATCGACATAGAGCTGGCCGGTGAGCAGGCTTTGCATGCGCAGCCGCGCTCGCAGTCCGCGATCGACGAGGCCGCGCACCGTTGCGCGGTCGCGCAGGTCGACGTGTTCGCCGCCGCGCGCCAGCACCACCTGCGGCAGGACCTCGATGGTCACCGGTACCACGAAGCGCCCGCCGGCCCCGTCCTGGCTGTCGAGGCCGAGCTGAATTCGCGTCACCGTGCCCACCTTGACGCCGAGGAACATGACCGGCGCCCCTACCTGCAAGCCTTGCGCAGCGCCCTCGAAATACATGACGTGCTGCCGCTTCTCGCCGAACCAGCTGCCCCCGGCAAGCAGCAGCGTGGTGACCACGGCGAGGACGATTGCACCGAGCACGAAGGCGCCGATCAGCGTGGGGTTTGCCTTCCGACTCATGCGGGGTCCCCTCGGGTGAGGAAACGGCGCACCTTGGCATCGCCATTCCTCAGTGCGTCCTGCGGATGTCCTGTGGCAATCATGGAGCGTGTGTCTGCGTCTAGGTAGACCGAATTGTCGCCGATCGCCAGGATGCTGGCGAGATCGTGGGTCACCACCACCACCGTGGTACCCAGGCTGTCGCGCAGTTCGACGATCAGTTCGTCCAGCCGGCGTGCGGTGAGCGGATCGAGGCCCGAGGAAGGTTCGTCGATGACGAGGATCTCCGGGTCGAGCGCCATGGCGCGCGCCAGTCCAGCGCGCTTCTTCATGCCGCCGGAGAGTTCCGCCGGGTAGTAGTCGCCAAATCCGGCTAGGCCGACCAGCGCCAGCTTGAAGGCGACGATTTCATCGACCTGGCGCCGGTTCAGGCCCGAGTATTCCGCGATTGGCAGCGCGACGTTTTCTGCCAGGGTCAGCGAGCTCCATAGGGCACCGCCCTGGAAAAGGATGCCGAGGCGGCGTTTGAGGCCGTCGCGTACGGTATCGCTTGCACCCCAGAAATCGGTACCACCGTAGCGTACCTTGCCCGCCAGCGGCGCCTGCAGGCCGACCAGGGCGCGCATGAGTGTGGTCTTGCCGCAGCCGTTGCCGCCCATCACGACGAAGATGTCGCCCTTGTTTACGGCAAATTCGAGGCCACGCTGGACGACATACTCACCGTAGCCGAGCGTGAGGTCGAGTACTTCGATGTGCGGCTGTGCGCTCATATGCCGAGCTGGTAGTAGACGATGGTCATCACCGAGGCGGCGACGGTGATCAGCAGGATGCCGGTGACCACGGCCGATGTCGCGGCGCGGCCGACGGACTCGGCGCTGCGCCCGCACTGCATGCCACGCAGGCAGCCGGCATAGGCGATCATCGCGCCATACACGCTGCCCTTCGTCAGGCCGACAAGGAAGTGCGTCATGGTCAGGGCGCGCAGCGTTTCCGTGTAGTACTCGAACACGCCGATGTCGAAGATGCCGACCGCGACGACGAGGCCGGCAAGCATGCCGATGAAGCCGGAGTAAAGCGTCAGCAGCGGCACCATCAGCATCAGGGCGAGGATGCGCGGCAACACCAGGAAGTCGATGGGCTGGATGCCCAGCGTGTTGAAGGCGTCGATCTCCTCGTTAACCTGCATGGTTCCGAGCTGCGCGGCGAACGCGGCACCCGTGCGGCCGGCGATGATCACCCCCGTCATCAGTGCGCCGACTTCGCGCACCATGCCGATGGCCACCAGATCCGCGATGAAGATCTGCGCGCCGACGAGTTTCAGCTGATCGGCGCCGAGGTAGGCCAGGATCAGGCCGACCAGGAAGCTGATTACCGAGACGATGGGCAGCGCGCGCGGGCCGACCTGCTCGATTTCGAGCCAGAGGTCACGCGCGCGGAAGCGGGCTCGGCCGGTCAGCAGGCGCCCCAGCGACTGCGTGACTTCGCCCAGGAAGGCCAGCATCGCCGGAAGTCCGCCGGCGAAGGTCAGGGTTGCCGCACCAACCTGGGCAAACAGGTTGCCGGGTTCCGTGGCACGGCTCGGCACCGCTTGTTCGGGCACGGCGCGCGCCATGTCGAGCAGGCGTCGTACGCCCGCAGGAAGGCCCGAAGCATCAGTGGCGATGCCGTGGTGCTCGCACAAGGCGAGCAGCCCGGCCAGATAGCTCAACAGTCCGCTGTCCCAGGCCGCAAGCCCCGCAGCATCGAGGCGCAGGCGCCGGATCCCGGCCAGGTGCGGTTCCAGGGCCTCCGGGGTTGGCAGGGCGTCGGCCATGCACCAGCGACCGCCGAGCGCGACGATCAGTTCGCCCGGCTCACCCGGCTGCGTATCGAGTTGCCATGCGCGATCCATGGCAGGTGCCGCAGATCAGGACTTCTTGCCGAGCCCGCCCAGCAGGGCTGCCACCGGACGCTGCGGTCGGGACGGGAGCGGCTTCTCGGCCGTTGGTGCTGCCGGAATGCTGCCTTCGGCCTTGTTCACGTAGGGTTTGGTGGGGTCGAAGTCGAGCTTCGGCAGCCGCGGGTCCAGCCTGGGGACGTGTGCGGCCGGGCTGGGCAGTTCGCGTCCGGAAGGACGGCTGCCATCGAGCGTCAGCGCGCGGTCGCGTTCGCGCGCCTTCTCGCGAGCGCGCTCCAGGTGTTCGCGTCGGTGGCCGCGGTTGCTCGGCGCGCGTTCGGGCGGCGAGGAAACCAGTTCGGCAAAGCCCGTGATTTCGACGCGATCGATCTTGCGCTTGATCAGCTTTTCGATATCCGCCAGGCGCGGCGTCTCCTCGGGCGAAAACAGCGACGTGGCATCGCCCTGTTTGCCGGCGCGACCGGTGCGGCCGATGCGGTGTACGTAGTCCTCGGCGGTGTGCGGCAGTTCGTAGTTGATGACGTGAGGCAGATCGTCGATGTCGAGGCCGCGCGCGGCGACGTCGGTGGCGACCAGCACGCGGATTTTGCCCGACTTGAACCCGTCGAGTGCCTCGGTGCGCTGGGCCTGGCTCTTGTCGCCGTGGATCGCGTCGGCGGAGATGCCCTGGCGCTCGAGGTAGTGGGCCAGCCGGCTGGTACCGAACTTGGTGCCGACGAATACGAGCACCTGCTTGGCGTTGGCTTCCTCGTGCGTGAGCAGGTGCACGAGCAGGCTGCGCTTGAGGTCGGCTGCGACGGGATAGACGCGATGCGTGATGGTTTCCGAGACAGCGTTGCGGCGCGCGACTTCGATGAGCTGCGGCGCACGCAGCATCGAATCGGCAAGCTTCTTGATCTCGTTCGAGAAGGTCGCGGAGAACAGCAGGCTCTGGCGCTCCTTGGGCAGCATGGCAAGGATGCGCTTGATGTCGGGGATGAAGCCCATGTCGAGCATGCGGTCGGCTTCGTCGAGCACCAGTACCTCGACCTGGGCGAAGGAGACGCTCTTCTGCTCGACGTGGTCGAGCAGGCGGCCCGGCGTGGCGACGACGATCTCGCGGCCTTCGCGCAATTGGGCGATCTGCGGCTTGATGTCCACCCCGCCATAGATGCAGACCGATCGCAGTGGCACGTGCTTGCTGTAGGTGACGACGCTTTCGTGCACCTGCATTGCCAGTTCGCGCGTCGGCGCCAGGATCAGTGCGCGCACCGGGTGTCGGGCCGGTGACGGCGAGGAGGTGGCGTACTTGGCGAGGCGCTGCAGCAGAGGCAGCGTGAAGCCGGCAGTCTTGCCGGTTCCGGTCTGGGCACCGCCCATGACGTCCTTGCCGGACAGCACGATGGGAATCGCCTGCGACTGGATCGGCGTCGGCTGCGTGTAGCCGGCATCCTTCACTGCGCGCAGCAGTTCCGGCAGAAGGCCGAGCTCGTCGAAACTCTGGGCAGCGGCTAGGGGCGCCGGGGCGGATGCGGACGAATCCGGCGAAGGGGGGACTTCGGGTAGCGTGTCGTTCAATTGGGCTCCTGAATCGGCCTGCCCCATGTGGGGAACCGGTTCAGGCGGCGATGCGCTCGGGGAAACGTGGCGAAGTGCCAGATCGGCGCCAACCGGCGAGGCGCACGGAACGGGCATTCTAATACAGGCGGCGACGCGCTACTTGAACAAACCCTTGATCTTGGCTCCGGCCTTGTCCAGCGCCTCGCCCCCGGACTTCAGCAGGCGGTCGAAACTAACCGCCGTCGCCAGCTTTGCCTTGAGCGCAGAGGTGATCTCCTGGCCGAGCTCGCCCGGCGTGATGCCGCCCTTGGCCTTGCCGAGGTTATGCAGGGCGATGTCGGGCAGCGGCACGGCAACCGTCTTTCCGTTCATGAATGCGGCACTGGCCTGGGCCTTGGCATCGCGCACGGTGAGTTCCTCGACGATCAGCTTCTTCCCCGGCGCTTTGCTTTCCGATGGACCGAGGTAGGCAGCGATGTTCTTCTGCAGGGCATCGAAATTCGTCATCGCTTCGCCCTTTTCGTAAATCACGTCCGGCGCCAGGACGGCGATGCGGCGGATGACGACGACGTCGCTGGCGAGCGAACTGGGATCGATCTCGATTTCGACACGCCCGACCTTCAGCGCGTGCGGCGTCTTGAACCCGGCGGGATTGCCGACGACGAGGTTGCCCAGGCTGCCCTTTCCGTCGGCGACGGCAATCTGAACCGAGTCGACGGAGACGCGGGCACCGGCCATGGCGGTGCCGTAGCGGCCGATGGCGTCCCTGACCAGGCCGTCGAGGTTGCCGGACAACCAGTACGTGGCGCCCCCGACGATCGCGGCGAGCACGACGATGGCTGCGACGAGCTTCTTCATGCGGGACGGAGCGCGTCCGTCAATGGCCGGCCAGGGGACGCGACGGCTTGCCCGGTCCTTCGGCGGCCTTGGCCGGGGCCTTCTCTTCCTTGGGCATCGGTGGGGTGGCGGACTTTGCGGCCGCGTCCTCCGCGGCCGGCTTCTCCGCAGGCTTCGCCCCTTCCGGCTTCAGTTCCTCGATCTTGTTCTCGCGCATGTAGGCGTCCATCTCGCGCCAGCCGGCGAAGATGGCGGCCTTCGATGCACGCCTATTGGTCTGGTAGCACTCTTCGAGCGGGCGTGCCGACTGCCGGCAGGCGCTGCCGATCGCCTTGCCTTCGGCCTCTTCGCGAGCCGCCTCGGCGGCGGAATTGTCGAGGCCCAGCTTGTCGCAGCCGGAGAGGGCGGCGAGCAGCAATGCCAGAAGCAGGGCGGTGCCGGAGCGGGTAGTTTTCGCGCGGATTGCGGTCATCGGAGCGGGCTTCCTGCGCCGCGCGACTTCGCACGCGGGCGCGACGGAAGGGATTGTACGGCAGAACGGCGCGAAATCCGGGGCGCCGCCACGTCGGTCAGCGGCGTCCGGCGACCGCGCTGGCGCTGGCCTTGAGTTGCGCCAGCAGTTCGTAAAGGTCGGTGCGATGCTTCTCGCCCATCCCGGCGAAGAGATCCACCACCCACTTTTCGTGGGCTTCCGCCATCTTGCGGAAGCTGCGGCGGCCCTCCGGTGTCAGCTTCACGATGTAGGCGCGGCGGTCGTGGGGGCTGTCCTCGCGCACGACGAGGCCTTCGGCAACCAGCTGGTCGGTGATGCCGGTGACGTTGCCGCCGGTGACCATCATGCGCTTCGACAACTCGCCCATCTTCAGGCCCTGGGGCGCGCGCTCCAACTGGGCCATCAGGTCGAAGCGCGGCAGCGTGATGCCGAATTCGGCGCGCAGCCGCGAACGGATGTGGTTCTCGATCAGGTTGGTGCAGGCAAGCGTGCGCAGCCAGAGGCGGAGGTCCGGTGCATGCTCGGAGGTGGCGCGTGTTTCGGTGTCGGCGACGGAGGTTTTCTTGGCCATGGCTCGGATGCGGACGGTTTGCGACGAACGGGTTATTTCGATGCCTAAAATATCAAATGATGCCCATTTCCGCAACCCGCCTATGAAGTTCGAATGGTGCCGACCCGCGCTTCAGTCGCCTGCCCAGTCCGGGTCCACCACGGCGCGCAGCACGGTCTGGCCGTTGTCGCGCTTGCGCCGGGACAGCCACCAGACTGCGCCCTTGCGCACCGACCAGGCCGCATCCGGGGCGCCCAGCAGTCGCGCCGCGACCTGGCCCAGGGTCGGCTGGTGGCCGACGACCACGATCGTCCCTCTGGCCTCCGGCCAGCCTGCCGCGGCCAGCAGGTCATCGACGTCCGCCGACGTTCCCACCGCCGCTTCGATTTCGTAGGCAAGGCCCAGCGCATCGGCCGTTTGCAGCGTACGCACCGCCGGGCTGACCAGGATGCGGTGCCCGTCGGGCAGGCGGCGCAGCAGCCAGCGCGCCATGCGTTGTGCCTGGCGCCGGCCGCGCGCCGTCAGCTGGCGCGCAGCGTCCGGCAGCCCGCCTGCGCCTTCCTCGGCCTCGGCATGCCGCCACAGGATCAGGTCCATTGCCGCGTCTTCCTCGCCGGTTCGCGGCGCTGCGCCAGCCGCGGCAGCCGCAGCCGCATCAGGCCCGTGCGCTCGGATTCGATGGCGGCCAGCAGCGCCGCATAGCGTTGCGCGTGCCAGCCACCGATCAGCGTTACCGCTTCGCGCAGGCCGGGATCGCTCCCCGCGCACTCGGTGAGCAGGGCGCCCGCGTTGGCGAGGTCGTTGAGTTGCCCGAGCCGGTCCTGCGCCGCGGCGAGCTGGCGCAAGTCGCGGCGCAGGGCCGCGTTGTTGGCGAGTGGAGCAAAGAACTCCAGCGCGTACCTCAGGCGCTTTACGCCGATGCGCAGGGCATGCAGCGATGCCGGGGCGTCGCTAGATGCTGCCCCGGCGAGCCTGCGCAGCTTGCGTCGCAACCGGTGCAGGCGCTGGGTGGCGAAATCGAGCAGCGCCTCGGCACCGTCCTCCGCGGCGGACATGCCGTGCAGCGCTTCCAGCGCGGCGAGCAGCGAATGCCCGTAGCCCGGCGCGGCGAGAAGGGCGAGTGCCTGCGCCCTGGCCAGGTAGCGCCGGTTCGTGATGTCGCTTGCCAGCGCCGGCAGGCGCGGTTCGCCGGGCAGGGCGCGCAGGACCGGATTGGCGATTTCCTCCAGCAGCACGTCGAGGTCGCGCGCGCGGCCGAGCGGTTCCATCAGCACGGACAATGGCGCACGCAGCGCCTGCGCCACGGGTTCGGCCACGACGGGGCGGAACAGGCGCAGGGCGGCGCGCAGCCTGCGACAGGCCACGCGCATCTGGTGGATGTACTCGGGATCGTCGCTGGCCAGTGCGCCCGCGTGGTTGAGCTGCAGGTGGTCGAGGCAGGAGAGCGCAATCGCGCGGAATGCCGTCGCCGGGGACATCGCCGCAGCGAGCGGAGGCGATGCGGACTTGAACGGGGCCTGCGCATGCCCGAGGTAAAGGCGGATGCCGCGCTCGGCCTTGGACAGTACCGAAGGGGCGAGCGCGACCTGCCGGCCCAGTTGCGCGGCAAGCTCGAACAAGGCATGCAGCGGCGCGCCGGCCAGTTCGATCTCCACTTCGCATATCGCCTCGCGACGGCCGTGGGCGACGATCCAGCCGCGGTCCAGCGTCAGCAGCACGTGACCGCCGCCGATGGCAAATGTCCAGGTGATGCGCCGAAAACGCGTCTCGCAGATCGGCTCGATGCGTGCCAGGCGCTGCGGTCGCTGCAGCCAGTCGCGCAGGGACACCAGGGGGAGGCCGGAAAAGTCGAAGTGCCCCGCGTAGGGCGTCTCCCACTCCGGACGATTGCTTAGCCCGCCTGCCGCGCTGCCGGCCAGCTTCACCGTTTGCCGCCAGGAACCACCCTGGCGGCGCAGGCGCAATGCGATGCCATTGCGGCGCAGGGCCAGGTCGGCGGTGTCGTAGTAGATGTTGTCGAGGTTCTCGGCGCGGCGCCGCTGCGCCTGCTTCAGCAGAGGCTGGCGCAGGAAGCGCGCCGCCTGGTCCTCGGCGAGGGCAAGCTTGAGTTCGATCTCTTCGGCCATTTCGGTGCGACACGGAAGCCCGGTCTGCCGATTCTAGCGGCGCAACGCGACGCGATTGTTACAACGTGCGGCTACTCGTACCGGAGTGCCTCGATCGGCAGCAGCAGCGACGCCTTGCGCGCCGGATAGTAGCCGAAGAAGATGCCGACTGCGCCGGCGAAGCCGGCAGCAAGCACGATCGAACTGGGCGAGAGCTGGGTGCGCCAGCCGGCGAACTCGGCAATCGCCATTGCGCCGCCGATGCCGAGGACGATGCCTATCGCGCCGCCGATCAGCGACAGCGTGACCGCCTCGACCAGGAATTGCGTGAGGATGTCGCGCGCGCGCGCTCCGACGGCCATGCGCAGTCCGATCTCGCGGGTCCGCTCCGTGACCGAGACGAGCATGATGTTCATGATGCCGATGCCGCCGACGACGAGGGACACCGATGCCACCGCCGCCAGCAGCAGGGCCATCACCCGCGACGAAGCTTCCTGCGCCTGCAGGATCTCGGACAGATTGCGCACGAAGAAGTCGTCATCCTGTCCCGGCTGCAGGCGGTGGCGTTGGCGCAGCAGCTCGCGCATGCGCTGGTCGGCGACGCCCATGTCGGCGCCTTCATTGACCTTGACCATGATCGACGAGACGCTGCGCGACTTCGACTGCTGCGTGCTGCCCAGCACGCGCTTGCGGGCGGTGCTGATCGGCATGAGCAGGATGTCGTCCTGGTCCTGTCCGGTCATGCTCTGCCCCTTGCGGTCGAGGACACCGATGATCGTGAGCGGCACCTTGCGCACGCGCACCACCTGGTCGAGCGGGCTGGCGTCGCCGAACAGGTTCTTCGCCACGGTCTGGCCGATCAGGGCGACCTTGCCGGCGCCGTTGATCTCCGCCGCCTCGAAGCCCCGGCCTTCGACGATAGTCCATTCGCGCACTTCCAGATAGTCCGGGGTGATGCCATAAAACACCGTCGACCAGTTGGTGTTGCCGTACACCACCTGGCCGGCGCCGCGCAGCGTTGGCGCGGCAGCCTGGATTTCCTCGATCTCGCGCCCGATTGCGTAGGCATCGTCTTCGGATATCGTCGGTTGCGAGCCGATGCCGGTGCGCGCGCCACCCGCCGTGATGGAGCCGGAAAGCACCATGATGATGTTGGAGCCTAGGCTGCGGATCTGTTCTTCGACGCGCGCCTGCGCACCGCCGCCGACGGCGATCATGACGATCACGGCGGCGACGCCGATGATGATGCCGAGCATCGTCAGTGCCGAGCGCATCTTGTTCACACGCAGGGCGAGCAGGGCGATGCGCAGGGTGGCGGCGAAGTTCATGCCAGCATCGCCGCGGCATCCGCGGGCGCGTTGGGCTGGTCGTGCACCACCTTGCCGTCGCGAAAGTTGATGATGCGCCCGGCGAAGTGCGCCACGTCATTCTCGTGCGTGACCAGGACGATGGTGATCCCATCGCGGTTGAGCTGTTGCAACAGCGCCATGATCTCTACGCTGGTGCGCGAATCGAGGGCTCCGGTCGGCTCGTCGGCCAGCACCAGTTGCGGGTCGTTCACCAGGGCCCGGGCGATCGCGACGCGCTGCTGCTGGCCGCCGGAAAGCTGCGCCGGGTGGTGGTCCATGCGCTCGGCGAGGCCGACCTGCGCCAGACGCTGTGCGGCGTGCTGGTGGCGCTCCCTGGGCGGCATGTCGCTATAGAGCAGGGGCAGTGCGACGTTGTCCTGGGCGCTGGTGCGCGCGAGCAGGTTGAAATGCTGGAAGACGAAGCCGAGCTTGCGGTTGCGCACCTGCGCCAGTTCGTCGCCGGAGAGCTGCGAGACTTCCTGGCCGTCGAGCCAGTAGCGGCCGCCGCTGGGATGGTCGAGGCAGCCCAGCAGGTTCATGAAGGTCGACTTGCCGGAGCCGGACGGGCCCATCACCGCGACGAATTCGCCGGCCCGGATTTCGAGCGTGACGCCACGCAGCGCCGGCACCACGTTGCTGCCCATGCGGTAGTCCTTGGCGAGATCCTCGACGCGGATCAGCGCATGCGCCATTGTTGCGCCGGCTCAGAACATGCGCGGCCCGGGCGCCGAGGCCGGCGGCTTGGCGGCGCCGGACGCGGCCTGAAGGCCGACGATGACTTCGCTGCCCTCGCGGACGTCGCCGGAGACGATTTCCGTCATGGTGCCGTCGGTGAGTCCGAGCCGCACATCGATGGCCTTCGGCGCGCCTTCCTCGAGGACCCAGACCCTGCCGCTGCCGCCGCCACCACTGCCGCGCGCGGCCTGGCCCTGCGCAGCCATTTCGTCGTAGCGCTTCTTCTGTTCGGCAGTCAGCAGTGCGGATACCTTTTCGCGGATCTCGGCGCGGTTGCGCTCCTGCGCCTTGTTGCGCTCGGCCTCGGGAAGTTCCCGGGTGGCGCGAAACTTCTCGCGCATGCCGTCGAGGATGGCATCGACCTTGGCCTGCTGGTCGGCGTCCAGCTTGAGTTCGGCGACGAGTCGCTCGCGCAGTCCGGCCAGACCGCCCGCGGGTCCTGCAGCGGGTCCGGCAGCCGGCGTTGCCGCCGCGGTGGCAACGGCGGGCTTCTTGTCCTCGGCTGTACCGGCCGGCCGGAAGCGCAGTGCGGCATTCGGCACCTTGAGCGCCTTGTCCTTCTGCGCGGTGACGATGCGGGCGTTGGCGGTCATGCCGGGCAGGAGCGTGAGGTCGGGATTCGCGGCGGAGATGATCACGGTGTAGGTGACGACGTTGGAGACCACCGTTGCCGCCTTGCGGATCTGCTTCACTTCGCCGGCGAAGGAGCGGCCGGGAAAGGCGTCCACCGTAAAGCTCGCGCGCTGGCCGACGGCGACGCGACCGACATCGGCCTCGTCGATCGAAGTCTCGACCTGCATGTCCGTCAGGTTGCGGGCGATGATGAACAGTTCCGGCGCCTGCAGGCTGGCGGCGACGGTCTGCCCCATGTCCACGCTGCGCTTGACCACTACGCCATCGACGGGAGAGCGGATCGCCGTGCGCTCGAGATCCACGCGCGCCTGGGCAAGCTGTGACTCGCGCTGGCGGACGATGGCGCTGCTGTTGTTAACCTGTGCCTTGGCGACGTCGAGGGCCGCCTTGGCGGCATCGAAGGTGGCCTGCGACTTGTCGCGATCGGCGGGGGAGATGAAATTCCGCTCGACCAGCATCTTCTTGCGCTCGAGGTCGCGCTGGGCGTCCATCAGCGTCGCCGTGGCGCGCGCCACTTCCGCCGTCTGCACGGCAACGGCAGCCCGCGCGGATTCGAGGTCGGATTCCGACTGGCGGACCTTGAGCTGGAAAGTCTCGGGGTCGATGCGCGCGATCAACTGCCCGGCCTTCACCGCGCTGTTGAAGTCGGCGAAGAGTTCCTTGACCTGCCCCGAGACCTGGGATCTGACCTGCACCGACACCACGGGGTTGAGCGTCCCCGTTGCAGATACGACCGCCGTCAGCGGCCCCGTTTCGGCCTTGGCGGTCTTGTACCTAGGTGCGTCGCCGCCACCGCCGATCAGGCGCCAGGCGCCGTAGCCGCCGCCGGCGAGGACGGCCAGCGCGAGCAGGCCGATGGCAAGGCGCGACGAGGATTTCATGCGGCGATTGTAGTCGATCCGCCCCCGTCGGCTTGTAACCGGGTGTTACGCCTATGCGCCTTGCGCAATGCCTGGGTCGGCATTGATGCCGACCAGCCGCGGCTGGTTGAGGCGACGCGGCGCGACGGTCTTCCTGTCGCGCAGCCAGCGTGCGACGACCTCCCATACCGGCTCGCCCTTGGCGCCCTCGGCGACGGGCGCCCAGCCGGCGACCTTGTAGGTCTTGCCGGCCTCGAGCGGCTTGCCCTTGAGTCGCATGTCCTGGATGCGGCTGCCGATCTTCGCATTGGGGTCGCAGGCATACTCGAGCCCGCCCACGCGCACCATGTCGCCGCCCTGCTGGTAGTAGGGATCCGGATTGAAGAGGTTGTCGCCGACGTCCTCGAGGATGGCTTTTACCTGCTCGCCGGTCATCTCGGTCAGCGTCGCATGGGGGTAGGTGATGGCCGTCTGGTCCATCAGGTGCTCGAAGGTGATCGCCTGTCCGGGGAGGATGGTCGTGCCCCAGCGGAAACCCGGCGAGAAGCCGATGTCGGCGCCCTGGACTTCCATGATGGCATCGAGGATCAACTGGTCCCAGCTGCCGTTGAAGTTGCCACGGCGATACAGCAGGCCCTCGGAGACCGCAAGCCGCTCGGTAAGCTTCGGCAGGTAGGGCGCACGGATCTTCTCGATCAAAACCTGATGGTCCCCACTCCGGGCAAATTCAAC
>CAYTFA010000018.1:0-12583 GCA_964436755.1 uncultured Rhodocyclaceae bacterium
GGCTTGGTATTGCGCTTTGGATGAACCCCTCTCCCGCGAGCGGGAGAGGGAGAGGGACTTAGATCTTCCCGACCAGGTCCAGGCTCGGCGCCAGGGTGGCTTCGCCTTCTTTCCATTTGGCGGGGCAGACCTCGCCCGGGTGGGCGGCCACGTACTGGGCCGCCTTCACCTTGCGCAGCAGCTCGGAGGCGTCGCGGCCGATGCCGCCGGCGTTGATCTCGATGATCTGGATCTTGCCGGCCGGGTCCATGACGAAGGTGCCGCGTTCCGCCAGACCGGCCGACTCGATCATCACGCCGAAATTGCGGGTGATCGTGCCGGTCGGGTCCCCGATCATCGGGTAGTTGATCTTGCCGATGGTCTCCGAGGAGTCGTGCCAGGCCTTGTGCGTAAAGTGGGTGTCGGTCGATACGCCGTAGATCTCGACGCCCAGTTTCTGGAACTCCGCGTAGTTGTCGGCCAGGTCGCCGAGTTCGGTGGGGCAGACGAAGGTGAAGTCGGCGGGGTAGAAGAAGACCACCGACCACTTGCCCTTCAGCGTGGCTTCGGTGACCTCGACGAACTTCCCGGCGTGGAAGGCGGTGGCCTTGAAGGGAAGGATTTCGGTGTTGATCAGGCTGGCGTTCATTGATGCTCTCCTTTGGGGTGAATGAGTGCTGCGATGGGAGGCATATTAAGAACGGCAATCAGCACAGTCCAATTGATTGTTGAAATTGATTAAATAGTCAAAGGCTATCGAACAGGTAATGATGGTCCAACAGGACTATTGTGAGTGCAGCGGTCAGTGCATGCCCGCTAGGAAGGTCAGCCGCCATCCCTCGCCGATTGCGGCAAGCGGCAGGAGCCAAAGCAACCCGGCGCAAAGGCGCCGTGTCGTTCCGCACCCTGCAATCGCGAGCAGGCGCCATCCGAGCCATGCCGACCAGGCAAGGCCTGCGGCAAGCAACGCGCCGCGCAGGCCGGGCAGCCAGCCCAGCGGTACGCCTTCGGCACGCAGATGCGTGGCCGTCATCATCGACAGGCCAAGAAAGAGCCCAAGGCCGGCGAGCGGGATCAGGCCGAGCGCCAGCCTTCGCCAGTCGATCCCGGCGAGCCGCGCGGAGGCGCGTACGCAGATCCAGGCAAACCCGCCGAGAGTCAATGCGTAACACGTGATCCAGAGCAGGATGGCAATGCCGTCAAGCCAGGTAAAGACGTCGTTGACGTCGGGGTAGCGCGTCAGCAGCCACCAGGCAGGGCTCTCGTCCATGGGCCAGAAGACGTCGTGGCTTACCAGCCATTCGGCGGCGATCTGCTTGGCCCGCACGAACCAGGGGCTGACGCTCCACTGGAAGGCGCCCATGGCGACGCCGATCATGCCGAACAGCAGGAGCACCGCTTCGCTGGTGTGCGGTGTGTCGCCGCCCAGGACCTCGGCGGCGGGCGAGCGTGCGGCGAGCCTTACGGCATCACGGTGGCTGCTGCAGCGGCCACAGGCATGGCACTGCGCCATGCCGTGCAGGTTGCGCACGTTGAGCAGCGGCGCGCAGTCGGCGGCGGGCGTGCGGCGCGGGTAGCGGTTCCACGCGTCGCGATCGACGCGGAAATGCAGGGGCGCAAGCCGCGCTAGGAGGGCGAAGACACCCGAAACCGGGCACAGGTAGCGGCACCAGACGCGCTTGCCCTTGCCGTACATCCAGCCCACGGCGACGGCCGCGACGGTCGAGCCGCCGAGGATCAGCAGCGCGGCCTTGGGATAGTCATAGACGCTGACGAGCTGGCCATAGACCGTCGTGAGAATGAACGCGACCACCGGCCAGCCACTCCAGCGCAGCCATTTCGGGATGGCGCCGCCGCGTCCGTGACGGCTGGCGAATTCGGCCAGCGCGCCCTCCGGACAAAGCACACCGCACCAGAATCGACCCGCGAACATGATGGAAAGGATGACGAAGGGCCACCAGACGCCCCAGAACAGGTATTGCGCCAGCAGCACGAGCCGTTCCTGCCACGTTGCGGCGGCGGGCGTCTTCTCCTGTGGCAAGGTCGCGGCGTCCGCGGGTGCACCGGGTGCAAGGCACAGCGTCGGATCGACGAAGCTGGCGGCGCCCATGTCGGTCGTGAAGAGCCGCGCTTCGGGCCCGGGATGCGGCAGGAATGCGGGTACCGTGACCAGCGCGGCATAGAAGGCAACTATCACCCATTGCAGTACGAGGATCCGGCGGCGGTGGCGTGCCATCCAGTCGCCAATGCGGGCCAGAAGCTTGGGTCGCGCGCGCGAAGCGAAGATCACCGGGTGGACGAGGTCAGCCATGTGCAGCCCGGGTCCGGCGGGGCGGATGAAATATCGAAATCGACCGATGTCCAGGAAGGTTCATGTCACATCATGAAAGGCAGCAATGTTCTGGGGCTTTCCTCGCGCTACCTGGCGATCACGCGGACCCTGCCGGTGTCCATGTGAAACTCGTCGACGAACAGATACTCGCCCGGCTTCAGCTTTGGCAGCACCACAAAGGACGTGGCGCCCGGGGCGAGCACCTTTTCGACGCGCAGGTCGATGTTCTCGAACTCGATGGGGCTCTTGCCAAGATTGCGCAGGACCAGTTTGACGCGCTGGCCGGCCGGTATCTCGAGCCGTTCCGGTGCCAGCCGTCCATCGCGGGCCGTGATTTCGAAGCTGGGCAGTTCTTCGGCGTACGTGCCTTGCGTCCAGCCCAGGCCGAACAAGAGCGTGGCGATGAAGATCGGGTACGGCAGCCGACGCAGAACCGGTTCCATGGCGTCAGAACCCGAGCTTGGCGCGGAGGCCGAGGACCCGGAGTGTCGGTGCCGTGCCGTCGCCGCCGGGATTGCGAATCCACTGGAAATTCGGCGTTAGCTCGACGTTCGCGTTCAGCTTGTAGCGGTAATAGAGCTCGGTCAGTCTTTCGTGGCCACCTGCCTGGTACCCGAAATCGGAGATGCCGTCGCCGTTGGCGTCGACCGTCGGCGAGTTGGCGCGGAAACTCCCGCTGGTGCGCAGGCTTCCGAAGGCCAGACCGATCGAGTCGGCGGAACGACTCCAGCGTGTGCCTTCCAGTTCGGCGCCGAGTGTCAGGGCACGGTCGAATCGGACCACTCCCGATGTGTTGCGACCGTAGCGACCGAACAGGGTCAGGTCGTCGAGCGCCTTCTGGTTAACGGATGCCCCCCAGCCGGCATTTCTGCGCTGCAGTCCGTCGTAGTTCTGAGCACGGTTGTTGCTCCAGGCGTAGAGCCGCCAGGTGCCGGACAGGTAGTTGAAGCGCGTATTGATCTCCGCCTGGCCGATGATGAACGACGAGCGATTGGCGCCGGAAAAGTTGGCTCCCGTGTCGGAGGAAAACGCACCCAGCGACAGCGCCCATTCGCCCCCCTTGTGCTCGCTGTTGGCGTACTTGACGATCGCGCCGGGCATGAAGCCGTAGGCATCCGCGCCGGTATCGCCGCCCGAATCGAGCAGCGGGTTATGCACGAAGGCGTTGTTGATGAACTTGGACGATTCGTCGTCGGCTGCGGTGTTCTGGTCGAAGAAGACGAAGGGGTCGATCTTGCCGACGGTCACATAGAGATGCTCGCGGGCAGTCTCCTTGCGGGCTCCGTAGTTGAGCGGCATCTTGAGCTGGTACCAGGCCTGGGCCAGGATGGCGAAGGAGTCGTCGGCACCTTCCGCCTTCTGGAAGGCCAGGGTGTTCGGCGTGCTGGTATAGGTAGAGCGCAGGCCTACGCCGTTTCCCTGGCCGAGGCGGAAATGCGTGAAGAAGATGCCCTCGCTGTCACCCATCTTGCCAACCGGCATGGTGACGTTGATGTCGCCGCGGTAGTTGGTGCGGGATTCATCGACCCCGCTGGCCGTTGCCTTTCCGCCCGCGCGCTGCGCCACGGCCGTGATGCTGCCGCCGACCTTGACGCCTTCCAGCACTTCGTTGAGCTTGGCGGAGGGCGCCCTGATGGCGTCGAGCTGTGACTCCACGACCTTTACCCGCGTCACGAGTTCGGGATCCTTTTCGGAGATGCGCTCATGGGCCAGCGCCTTCTCGAGTTCCCTGTTGTGCCTCTCCAGCGCCTCGATGCGCTCGCTCAGGCGCTTCAACTCGGCAAGCACCGCGTCTTCGGCCGCCAGCGCCGTCAGAGGCGCGGCGAGGAACACTGCGACGGCAGCGACCGTCGCTTTGCGAGTCACCGTCATTTCAGTACCCGCCCTTTTTGCCGATGCCGGCGAAGGTGAATTCCCACTCAGCTTCAACTGCCTTGAACCACGGGCGCACCCCCGTGGCCCGATCGGTGTGGCGGCCGAAGTGGTTGCCACGCTGGTTTTCCTTTGCGTTCGGGGGGTAGACGGTGAACTTGAGTCGGTACTTGCCCGGACCCTTTAGCTTCACGTTGTCTCCGTAATGGGCGCCATCGCTGGCAACCATGGGCATCATCTCGCCCTTGATGACTTCGTTGCTGCCGAGCTTGGTCAACTCGTATTTCACCAGCAGGTACGGGATCCAGTCGCCTTCCTTGAACCCATTGGGGTTGTTGCCCAGCGCGTGGATGTCGGCTTCGAGGTGGATGTCGGACTCGCTGGCCTTGCGCATGTGGCCCTCCGGTTCCATCTCGACCGCCTGCAGATAGACGGCCGCGACTTCCATGCCGGCAAGGCTTTGGGGAGTACCGATGGGGTATTCGAGTGCGAGGGACGATGTCGCCCAAAGGGCGGCGAAGGACAACGCTAGGGAGCGGACAAGACGCATGGCAAACCTCCAAAGTTGGATAGGGACTTTGGCTGGCTTGCCGCGTGCTGGCGTTTTCGCGGCTGGCTGGCTGATCGGGTGGGGGCGCGATTCCGCCCCCGGAAAAAGCGGGTTCAGGAGCCGGACGAGGCTCCCATCTGGGACTGCAGGTAGTTCTGCAGGCCGACTTTTTCGATCAGCTCGAGCTGGGTTTCGAGAAAGTCGATGTGCTCTTCGGTGTCGTCGAGAATTTCCTGCAGGATGCCACGGGACACATAGTCGCCGATGGCTTCGCAATGGGCGATGGCAGCTTTGGTGTCCGCGTGCGCGCCGCGCTCCAGGGTGAGGTCGCCGGAGAGGCATTCCGACACGTTCTCGCCGATCAGCAGCTTGTTCAGCGCCTGCAGGTTGGGCAGGCCTTCAAGGAACAGGATGCGCTCGATCAAATGGTCGGCGTGGTGCATCTCCTCGATCGATTCTTCGTACTCGTGCTTGCCCAGGGCTTCGAAGCCCCAGTTCTTGTACATGCGGGCATGCAGGAAATACTGGTTGATCGCGGTCAGCTCATTGACCAGGCACTTGTTGAGCAGTTGGATAGCCTTCTTGTCACCTTTCATGGCTCTTTTCCCTTGTCAGGCTGTAGCAGGCGAGATGCCGGCAACGGTGTGTCGATGGGGTGCGTGCACGTGCAGGGACTGATGCAGAACATCGCGTGCGCAACCGGTGCACCTTCCGCAGCAGGAGCCGACGCCGAGCTGCTCGCGCAATTCCTGAAGGGAAGCGCATCCGCCCGCGACGGCGCTGCCGATGTCGCGCTCTGTGACCGCATTGCAGACGCAGACGTACATGGTGTGTTCCTGTCTATTTGGTAAGAATGAGCTTGTCCTGCCGTGTGCGGCGAAGACGATAAACCTCGCCGCCGTGGGCGATCTGTACCTCGTCGCCGGGCCCGAACAGGGCGCGGCTGTCGAGCTGCGAAGGCACGGCAGGTCGTGGCGCGGGGGCGAGGCCGTCGCGGGCCGGGCGCGGGGCGGATTCCAAAGTATCGGCAGGCGGAGTGTTCATTGAGAATGATTCTCATTGATATCGAGTGCATTGTCAACTGGTTCGCGCAGAGCGCGTGAATCGGCCGATACGGAATGAGCGGATCGTCAGGTGAGTGAAATCCTTGGGCGGCTATAATTTTGGCTTCTGAAAAAGGAGTCTCCCGTGGGATTGGATCGCGTACCGTCCGGCAAGGATTTACCCAACGATTTCAATGTGGTTATCGAGATATCGATGCACTCGGAGCCGATCAAGTACGAAGTGGACAAGGAATCCGGAGCGATATTCGTTGACCGGTTCATGTCGACCTCGATGCATTACCCCTGCAACTACGGCTACATTCCGCACACGATCGCCGGGGACGGCGACCCGGTGGACGTGCTCGTGCTCTCGCAATTTGCGCTGCCGCCCGGGGTGGTCGTGCGCTGCCGTCCGATCGGGATGTTGCGAATGACGGACGAAGCGGGCGATGATGCCAAACTGCTTGCCGTGCCCGTGGACAAGCTGACGCCGATGTACCGTGATGTTGACGGCCCGCGCGATCTGCCACAGCTTCTGCTCGACCAGATCTCCCATTTCTTCCAGCATTACAAGGACCTCGAGCCCGGCAAGTTCGTCAAGATCGTCGGCTGGGTGGGCGCGGAAGAGGCAAAACGGGAAATCCTGAATGGTGTCGCGGCCTACCAGGCGGCTGGCGAAAAGCCGGCCTTCTGAGCGGCCGGGCAGCGCACCGCCGGGTTGTGGCGCATTGATTGCCTTTAGTTAGCGACATCGACATGGGCCGTCTGCGCATCGCGGTCGCACAAATCAATGCCCACGTCGGCGACATCGACGGAAATGCGGCCCGGATACTGGAGTACGCGCGTCGGGCGCGCGACCTCGATGCCGATCTGCTACTGACGCCGGAGCTGGCGCTGTGCGGCTATCCGCCGGAAGACCTGCTGATGCGGCCGGACTTCTATCGCGCTTGCGCGGCCCGTCTTGAGGCGCTGGCCGCGCAGGCTCCGCTGCCACTGGTCGTCGGCCATCCTGTGGAGCGGCACGGACGCCGCTACAACGCGGCCTCGCTGCTGCGTGCCGGGCGCATCGAGACAACCTACTGGAAAACCCGGCTGCCCAACTACGAAGTCTTTGACGAGGAGCGGTACTTCGACTCCGGCGAGGCACCATGCGTCGTCGAAATCCGCGGCGTGCGCTGCGGGCTGGCGATCTGCGCGGACGTCTGGGAGTCCGGCGCGGCCGAGTCCGCGGTGCGTGCGGGGGCCGAACTGGTACTTACGCTCAACGCGTCGCCTTTTCACATGAACAAGCAGGCGCGCCGCTATGAGGTGCTTGGCGAACGCGTGGCCGCCACCGGTCGCCCGGTGATCTATGCCAACCTGGTAGGCGGACAGGACGAGCTGGTGTTTGACGGCGCTTCGTTCGCCCTCGACGGCAATGGTCGGCTGACCCACCAGCTGCCGGCGTTCGCGGAGGCCCTCGAGGTGATCGAGTATTCCGCGGGCAGTCTGCTTCCGGGTCCCTGCGCGGCGGCTGCGTCGGCTGAGGCGGAAGTGTATGCGGCGCTAAAGATGGGCGTTGCCGACTACATACGAAAGAACGGATTCCCTGGAGCCATCATCGGCCTCTCGGGGGGCATCGACTCTGCCCTAACCCTTGCCGTGGCGGTGGATGCTCTCGGCGCGGACAAAGTGCGTGCCGTGATGATGCCGTCGCCATGGACCGCGCAAATGAGCCTCGATGACTCGCGCGAAATGGTGCGACGGCTGGACGTCCAGTACGACGAGATTCCGATTGCCGCGGCGATGGAGCAGTTTGCCTCCATGCTTGCCCCGGCCTTTGCCGCACTTGGGCCCAGGCCCGACTGGGATACCACCGACGAGAACCTCCAGGCGCGCATCCGCGGCATGCTGCTGATGGCGCTTTCCAACCGCACCGGTCGCATCGTGCTGACCACCGGCAACAAGAGCGAGATGGCGGTCGGGTACGCCACGCTCTACGGAGACATGGCCGGCGGTTTTGCCGTCATCAAGGACGTCTTCAAGACTTTCGTCTATCGGCTCGCCGAGTTCCGTAACGGCCTGTCCGAGGTGATCCCGCGCAACATCATCGAGCGCCCTCCGTCGGCGGAACTGAAGCCGGGACAGACCGACCAGGACACGCTGCCACCGTATGCGACCCTCGATGCGATCATCGAGGCCTACATGGAACGCGACGAGAGCCCGCGCCAGATCGTTGCCGGCGGATTCGCCGACGCAGACGTGCGCAAGGTGGTCGGCATGCTCAAGAGGAACGAGTACAAGCGGCGCCAGGCGCCAGTCGGCATTCGCGTCACGCAACGCGGGTTCGGCAAGGATTGGCGGTATCCGATAACATCCGGGTATCCGGACGAATACTGATTCAGGAGTCAGCGCAAATGAAGAAGATCGAAGCCGTCATCAAGCCCTTCAAGCTCGACGAGGTGCGCGAGGCCTTGTCGGACGTTGGCGTAACCGGCTTGACCGTGACCGAGGTTAAGGGCTTTGGTCGGCAGAAAGGACACACGGAGCTCTATCGGGGCGCCGAGTACGTGGTGGATTTTCTGCCCAAGATCAAGATCGAAATCGTCGTGGCCGAGGAGACGGTGGAACCGGCCATCGAGGCCATCATCAAGGCCGCCCGCACGGGCAAGATCGGCGATGGCAAGATTTTCGTCTCGCCCGTGGAGCAGGTGGTCCGCATCCGTACCGGCGAGGCCAACGAAGCCGCGATCTAGGCCTTTCGGCCCGCGACTAGCGTTCCGAGGCCAGCAGTACGATTACAGCACCGGCGCCGCCTTGCGCGGCGCGTGCCTGGCAGAAGGCCAGCACGTCGCGCCGCTGCGCGAGCCAGCCGAGCACCAGCTTCTTGAGCACCGGCTCGCGTCCAGGCGAACCCAGACCCTTGCCGTGCACGACGCGCACGCAGCGGTGTCCGCCGCCTAGGCAATTGCGCAGGAAATCGCCAAGCGCGACGCGTGCCTCGTCGCGGTTCATTCCATGCAGATCGAGGTTCCCCTGCACCACCCAGCGACCGCGGCGCAGGTCGCGCAGCACGTTCCGCGGCAGGCCGGGCCGTAGCCAGGCCGCCTCGTCGCCGCCCTCGAGCTGAAGGTCGAGCAGGTCGGACGCGGTTAGCGATTCGGATAGCGCCGCCGCGGCGTCGCGGCGCGACTGCCGAGGTATCGCGGGTGGTGGAGGTGGTTCGTGGTGGGCGCGATCCTGCTTGAGCGGGACCGTGCCGGCGACGGCCGCACGAAAGCGGGCGCGGTCGTCCGGGTCTGCTTCAGGCGAGCTGGTCGAGGTACTTCTCGGCATCGAGCGCGGCCTGGCAGCCCGTTGCCGCCGAGGTGATGGCCTGCTTGTAGATATGGTCCTGCACGTCACCCGCGGCGAACACTCCGGGGATGCTGGTTGCCGTGGCATTTCCCTCGCGGCCGCCCTTCGTGACGATATAGCCGTTCTCCATTTCGAGCTGGCCGGCAAAGATGTCCGTATTCGGCTTGTGGCCGATGGCAATGAACACGCCCATCAGCGCAACATCCTCAGCGGCGCCGCTCTTGACGTCCTTGATGCGCATGCCCGTAACGCCGGACTTGTCACCGAGAACCTCGTCGAGCACGTGATTCCATTTGATGGTCACCTTCCCGGCGCGCTCCTTTTCGAACAGCTTGTTCTGCATGATCTTCTCGGCGCGAAATTTGTCGCGACGATGCACCACCGTGACATGGCTGGCGATGTTGGCGAGGTACAGCGCTTCCTCAACCGCTGTGTTGCCGCCACCGACGACGGCAACCTTCTGGTTCTTGTAGAAGAATCCGTCGCACGTGGCGCAGGCGGAGACGCCCTTGCCGGAGAAGGCCTCTTCCGAAGGCAGGCCCAGATACTGGGCGGATGCACCGGTAGCGATGATCAGCGCATCGCAGGTGTACTCGCCGGCATCGCCGATCAGCCGCATCGGCTTTTCGGTCAGTTTGGCCGTATGGATGTGATCGAAGATCATCTCCGTATTGAAGCGCGTCGCGTGCTTCTCGAAACGAGCCATCAGGTCGGGCCCCTGCACCCCGTCGGCGTCGGCGGGCCAGTTATCGACCTCGGTGGTTGTCATCAACTGACCGCCCTGGGCCATGCCGGTGACGAGCACCGGGCTGAGATTGGCGCGGGCGGCATAAACAGCCGCCGTATACCCGGCCGGGCCGGAACCGAGGATCAAGAGACGGACATGGCGGGAACTCATGGGGATGCCTTTGGGTGAACAGTAGCTTGGGATTATATCGGGGCGAATTCGGCGACCCGGGATCGTTTCCGAACAGTCCGCCCAACGGAGTCGGGGTGCGCCGATGCATATGTATTTTTCGCAATGATTTCAATGCGCTAACAACGCAATACGGAAAATTCCGGTACACTATCCTCCCCAAGATTTCCAGGAGTGCCGCGTGCGCGATTTCGCGCGACGGAGGGTCTTCCCGCTTGCCAGGCGCCTGTTCGCGTTTGGAATGGCGTGCGCCATGCTGCTCACGGCCTTACCGGCAGCGGCGCAGCAGGCGCCGGCGCCTGAAGGCGCCGAGGGCGGCTTGCGGTTTGCCATCGAGCGCTATGCGGTCGATGGCAGCACCCTGATTTCCCAGACCGAGATTGATCGCGCACTGGAAGGATTCACGGGCGCGGGGCGTGATTTCGGAACGGTGCAAACTGCGCTCGAGGCCCTCGAGAAGCTCTATGCGGCGAAGGGCTACAACGCGGTGCAGGTGATCCTTCCCGAGCAGACTCTGGATTCCGGTGTCGTCCGCTTTACCGTGGTGGAGAGCCGGCTCGCCTCCGTCCGGGTCGAAGGCAACCACTATTTCAGCAGCGAGAACTATCGGCGCGCTCTGGTGTCGCTGCGGCCAGGAACAACTCCGAACTTCGACGAGATGGTCGACAACCTGCGCATGGTGAACGACAACCCGGCGCGGCAGGCTACCGTGGTGATGCGGGCCGGCGCTGCGGAGGGCGAGGTGGATGCCGTGGTGCGCGCCACCGACCAGCCGCCCGTGCGCTATGCACTGACGTTCGACAACACCGGCAATGCGCAGACCGGACCGTTCCGCATCGGCGCCGCGGTCCAGCATGCCAACCTTTTCGACAGGGACCACGTGGCCAGCTTCCAGGCCATCACGTCTCCGCTGCGTGCCCGCCAGGTGCATATCTATGGCTTTGGCTACCAGGCCCCTGTGTATGAAACCAATGGATCCGTAGGCCTGTTTCTCGGCTATTCGAACGTCAATTCCGGCCAGGTCAATACGGCTGCCGGAAACTTCAACATCGCGGGTAGCGGCATTGTGTTCGGCCTGCGCTATACGCAATTGCTGCCCAAGCACGGCGACTGGGAGCACAAGCTGGCGTTCGGCTGGGACTGGCGTGCCTACCAGAGCAACGTGACTATCGTCGGTGGCACCACGAAGCTGGTCCCGGATGTCACGGTGCATCCGCTCAGCCTTACGTGGCAGACCTCCCGCCGCAAGGCCGACGAGGACGTTTCGGCGTACGTGACGCTGGTGCAAAACCTTCCCGGTGGCAATGACGGCAACGACAGGCAGTTTCAGCAAATCGGCGGTCGACCCGGGGCGAATGCGCTGTACCAGATTTGGCGCTACGGTTTCAACTACCAGAAGGCTCTGGACGGGGACTGGGCGATTCGCCTCAACCTCACCGGCCAGCATACGCAGCAAAGTCTCATCTCGGGCGAGATGTTCGGCATCGGCGGAGCCGACTCCGTGCGGGGCTTCCTGGAGCGCGAGCACTCCAGCGACAAGGGGCACCGAGGCACCGTGGAAGCCTACACACCCGAGTTCGGCGCGAACTGGCTGGACGGCCTCAAGGTTCGCGCGCTGGCTTTTTACGACTTCGGCTGGGTGAAGCGCATCCATCCGGGCCCGTCCGAGATCTATTCGACGGGCATCGCCAGCATTGGTGCGGGTGTGAGAATTTCCCTTGGCAAGGATGCGTCGGCACGCCTAGATTATGCGAGGGTGATCGACGATTCACAGACGTCGCGCGGCATGCGTCTGCATGGAGCACTGTCCTATGTCTTCTAGCCCGCATAAAGTTCGGAACCAGGCTTGCCGCCGCCCGGTCGGCAGAATTGAGGCATCGGGCCTGCGAATGAAGCATCTGGCCATCGCCGTTGCGGCCGGGCTGTCCTCGCTCGCGCTGGCGAACCCGCTTGACCCAACGGTGATGGCCGGCAGCGCGGCTTTCCAGACCCGGGGCAGCACGCTCACCGTCACCAACAGCAACGGTGCGGTGATCGACTGGCGATCGTTCTCGATCGGTGCCGGCGAGATCACCCGCTTCGTCCAGCCCAGCGCCGCGAGCCAGGTTCTCAACCGCGTTACAGGAGGTGATCCCAGCGCGATCCTCGGCAGCCTGCAGTCGAACGGGCGCGTCTTCCTGCTCAATTCGAGCGGGATTTCGTTCGGTCCCAACGCGCAGGTCGACGTCGGCGGTCTGGTCGTATCCACACTCGGTCTGTCCGTTGCCGATTTCCAGGCCGGGCGCATGGTGTTCTCCTCGCAAGCCGGCGCCGGCAGCATCGTCAACCAAGGCACGCTGCGCTCGGGTTCCGGGGGGCTTGTTGCATTGGTTGCGCCCAGTGTGGAGAACCACGGCGTCATCGCGGCGCCGAATGGTGACGTGATCCTCGCTGCAGGGAAAAGCGCGAACCTGGTCGACCTGCAGCGGCCCCAGATCCAGGTCGAATTGACGGCAGGGACCAACCAGGCCGTCAATGTCGGCCAACTGGTCGGCCGCCGCATTGGCATCTTAGCA
>CAYTFA010000019.1:0-7378 GCA_964436755.1 uncultured Rhodocyclaceae bacterium
CACGAGGCCGAGCGGCCAGGCGGTCTCGATGGTCAGGCGCGGCAGCGGCAGCCAGCCGCGGCGCTCCGCATGGACGCCGAGCGTGGCGGTCGCACCGGCGCGGGCGCCGACGTCGACCTCGATCGGCGTGCCGCCGCCGACGGAAACCGACAGGCTGGTGCGCGGTTCGCGGCGGGGGTTTTCCAGGACGATGTCGAACTGCGCGGTGGCGCCGGCGAAGACCGGGTCGCAGCGCCCGGGGCGTATCGAGAGCAATGCCAGGTTGCGGAAGGTGTGCAGGATGGCGACGATGCCGAGCCCGCCGAGCAGGAAGACCAGCGCGTAGCCGAGGCTGAGGTTGTAGTTCATGGCGCCGAGCAGGATCACGCCGAGGGCGACGGCAAAGGCGATGCCTGCGCGCGTCGGCAGCACGTAAACGCGGTTCTGCGTGAGGACGATGGGTGCCGCTTCGGGCGGGCGTACGCGCAGGGCCCAGCGCACGAAGGCTTCATTGAGCCGATGGCGCAGGCCGGCGGCGGGGTTCAAGGCAGGGGGACCGCCTCGATCAGTGTGGCCGCGATCGTCTCGGCATCGCTGCGTGCGGCTTCATCGGCCGGCCGCAGCCGGTGGCCGACGACGCCCGGGAGCACTGCCTGCACGTCCTCGGGCAGGACGTGGTCACGCCCGTCGAGCAGCGCCCAGGCGCGGGCCACGGCCAGCAGGGCGAGGCAGGCGCGCGGAGAGAGGCCGGCCTGCCAGTGCGGCGCGGTGCGCGTATGCGCCGCCAGCGCCTGCACGTAGTCGATCATCGCCGGTGCGGCATGTACCGCGCGCGCCGCTTCCTGAAACTCGACCAATTGCGCCGGACCGAGGCGGGGGGTGAGGCCGGCGACCAGCCGACGCCGGTCTTCGCCGGCGAGCAACTCGCGCTCGGCGAGCGGGTCGGGGTAACCGAGACGGATCTTGAGCAGGAAGCGGTCGAGCTGGGACTCCGGCAACGGGAAGGTGCCTACCTGGTTGGCCGGATTCTGCGTGGCGATGACGAAGAAGGGTTCCGGCAGCGGGCGCGTGCTGCCCTCGGCGGTGACCTGGCGCTCCTCCATGGCTTCGAGCAGCGCGCTTTGCGCCTTGGGCGTGGCGCGATTGATCTCGTCGGCGAGGACGACGCGGGCGAAGATCGGGCCGGGGTGAAAATGGAAGGCACCACTGTCGCGGTCGAAGATGGAAACGCCGAGGATGTCGGCGGGCAGCATGTCGCTGGTGAACTGGATGCGCTGGAAGTCGAGGCCGAGCACGCGCGCCAGGACGTGGGCCAGCGTGGTCTTGCCAACGCCGGGCAGGTCTTCGATCAGCAGGTGCCCGCGCGCGAGCAGGCAGGCCAGTGACAGGCGCACCGGTATTTCCTTGCCGAGGATGATGCGGTTGATGTCGCCGAGGACGGCGTCGAGCTCGGGGCGTCGCATGGGGGTGGGGGTTGAGCGGACTTTGATGGATAATATATTTTTGAAGGCATTGTAAGTCATACGAAAAGGCAACATGACCACTACCGCATTCATAACCCATCGCGATTGCTGGCAGCACGACATGGGTGCGCACCACCCGGAATGCCCGGACCGGCTCGGTGCCATCAGCGACCGCCTTATTGCCTCCGGCCTCGACGTTTACCTGCAGTTCCACGACGCACCGCTCGCGGACATGGAGCAGCTGACCCGCGTGCATCCCCGCGAGTATGTGGAGCACGTGAAGAACAGCAGCCCGGCTCACGGCATCATCCATCTCGACCCGGATACGGCAATGTCGCCCGGCACGCTGCAGGCGGCGCTGCGTTCGGCCGGCGCCGGCTGTTATGCGACGGACCTCGTCATGCGCGGGGAGGCGAACAACGCCTTCTGCTCGATCCGTCCCCCCGGCCACCATGCCGAGCGCGGTCGCGCAATGGGATTCTGCTTCTTCAACAACGTTGCCATCGCGGCGCGTCACGCGCTCGACGCCTGGAATCTTTCGCGCGTGGCGATCATCGACTTCGACGTGCACCACGGCAACGGCACGGAAGAGATCCTCGCTGGCGATGAACGCGTGCTGATGTGCGGTATATTCCAGCATCCCTTCTATCCGTATTGCGGGACCGAGAACCCGGCGGCCAACATGTGCAACGTGCCGCTTCCCGCGGGGACCCGGGGCGACGATTTCCGTCAGGTCGTGGCCGACATCTGGATGCCGCGGCTGCGCGAATTCCGCCCCGAGATGATCTTCATCTCTGCCGGTTTCGATGCCCACTACGAGGACGACATGGCCTCGCTGGGGCTGGTGGAGTCGGATTACGCGTGGGTTACGGAACAAATCAAGCAGGTTGCCGTCGAATCGGCCAAGGGGCGCATCGTCTCGCTGCTGGAGGGCGGTTACGTCCTGTCGGCGTTGGCGCGCAGCGTGACGACGCACATCAAGGTTCTCGCCGATTTGTAACCCGGCGTTGCACAGCGCGACGCCGCGGGACCATCGGTTAGAATTCCCGCTTTGCCAGACTTGCCGGCCGCCGCATTCCGGGCGGCCCTGACGGATACGCCATGAAGACCATCCAGGGATCCATTCCCGCCATCATTACGCCGATGCAGGACGACGGCGCGCTCGACCTGCCGGCGTTCGAACGCCTGCTCGACTGGCATATCGCGGAAGGCACCGACGCCATCGTCGCCGTCGGCACCACGGGCGAGTCGCCGACGGTGGATTTCGCGGAGCACTGCGCGATCATCGAGACGACCATCCGCCGCGTCGCCGGTCGCATTCCCGTGATTGCGGGCACCGGGGGGAACTCGACCGCCGAGGCAATCGAGCTGGCCCGCTTTGCGAAGAAGGCCGGCGCCGATGCCCACCTCTCCGTCGTGCCGTATTACAACAAGCCGACGCAGGAGGGTCTCTATCGCCACTTCAAGTCCATCGCCGAGGCGGTCGACCTGCCGATGCTGCTCTACAACGTGCCGGGGCGCACGGTGGCGGACCTGTCGAATGAAACCGCCTTGCGCCTGGCGCAGGTGCCGGGCATCGTCGGCATCAAGGACGCGACCGGCAACGTCGAGCGCGGCGCCGATTTGATCAAGCGCGCACCGACCGGGTTCAGCGTATATAGCGGCGATGACGCGACGGCGATCGCACTGATGCTGTTCGGCGGCAAGGGGTCGATCTCAGTGACGGCCAACGTCGCACCGCGCCTGATGCACCGCATGTGCGCCGCGGCCATGGCCGGCGACGTCGCTACCGCGCGCGATCTGCACTTCCGGCTGCTCGGGCTGCACCGCAACCTGTTCCTGGAGGCGAATCCGATACCGGTCAAGTGGGCGGCGCAGCAGATGGGCCTCGTCGGCGGCGGTATTCGCCTGCCCATGACGCCGCTATCGCCGGAGTTTCACGAGCGGGTGCGGAATGCCATGCGCCAAGCCGGGATCAGCGTTCCCGAGGGGCGATGACCATGTATTTCCGCCACATTGCGGTTTTGACGGCCGCCGCTCTCCTCGCCGGTTGCAGCGGGAACATCCTGCCCGA
Source organism: uncultured Rhodocyclaceae bacterium (assembly GCA_964436755.1). Lineage (GTDB taxonomy): Bacteria > Pseudomonadota > Gammaproteobacteria > Burkholderiales > Rhodocyclaceae > Sulfuritalea. The sequence goes on from CAYTFA010000019.1 coordinate 3,517, forward strand.
GTCGAAGAAGATCGAGTACAAGTCCGCGGGCAAGCTGCCGCCGCTGGAAATCCCGCCCGACCTGACCCAGCAGAGCCGTGACGATCGCTACGTGGTGCCCGATACGGCGGCCAGCAAGGGCTCGGCGACCTATTCTGCTTATTCGACCGAGCGTTCCGGACAGGCGCGCACGACCACGGCGCAGGATCTGCTGCCACAGGTCGACAAGATGCGCATCGAGCGTTCGGGCACCCAGCGCTGGCTGGTGGTGGCCGGAACGACGCCGCAGCAGCTATGGCCGAACGTCAAGGATTTTTGGCAGGAGCTTGGTTTCCTGGTGAACGTCGAACTGCCCGAAGCCGGCGTCATGGAAACAGACTGGGCGGAAAACCGGGCCAAGATTTCACAGGACTTCATCCGCAACACGATCGGCAAGGTATTCGACAGCGCTTATTCGACGCCTGAGCGCGACAAGTTCCGCACGCGACTCGAGAAGGGTGGCGAAGCAGGGACCGTCGAGATTTACATCAGCCACCGCGGCATGTACGAGATTTATACCAACGAGGCGCGCAGCGAGACCAAGTGGCAGCCGCGTCCTGCCGACCCCGAACTCGAGGCGGAAATGCTGCGCCGGCTGATGGTCCGCCTGGGTGTCGACGAGTCGCGGGCCAAGACCTTGGTGGCAGCTGCGGATCCGCGCCAGGAACGTGCCAAGCTGACGCGCGCAGGCGATGGTGTTGGCACGCTGCAGCTCGAAGAGCCCTTTGATCGCGCCTGGCGCCGTGTCGGCCTGGCGCTCGATCGCGTTGGTTTCACCGTCGAAGATCGCGATCGCTCGCAGGGGCTTTATTTCGTACGCTACGTCGACCCGGAAGTTGACAACAAGAAGACCGAGGACAAGGGCTTTCTCTCCAAGCTTGCCTTCTGGCGCGGCAGTTCAAGCGACAAACCGACGCAGGCGCAGTACCGGATTCAGGTCAAGGCCGGCGGGGAGTCGAGTTCAGTCCAGGTGCTTACTCGCGAGGGAGGCGTGGACCGGTCGGAGACCTCGCGGCGCATCCTGGGACTGCTGCACGAGCAGTTGAAGTAGCCTGCCACCGGCGGTCCCGAGTGCGTTTCGCATCGCTGGGCAGCGGCAGCCGGGGTAACGCGCTCGTCGTCGAGTGCGGATCGACCCGGGTGCTGGTGGATGCAGGCTTCGGACCGCGCGAAATGGCGCGACGCCTGGCGCGCCTTGGGCTCGATGCTGCAGACATTCAGGCCGTTCTAGTCACCCACGAGCACGCCGACCATTGCGGCGGAGTCTCCGCCTGTGCCCGGCGCTACGGCTGGCGAACCTACCTGACCCACGGCACACTCGTGGCGTCGCGTCTGGACGCGGAAGGCATCGAAGTGACTGTCGTCGACAGTCACGAAGCATTTGCCATCGGCGACCTGGCCATCCGGCCCTTTCCGGTCCCTCATGATGCCCGCGAGCCGATCCAGTTCGTGCTCGGCGATGGCGTGCGACGGCTCGGGGTTCTCACGGACGCCGGGCATGTGACGCGCCACGCAGCGAACATGCTGGACGGGTGTGACGCGCTGTTCCTCGAGTGCAACCACGATCTCGATCTGCTGGAGCGCGGCAGCTATCCGCGCGCATTGAAACAGCGCATCGCCGGGGCCTGGGGCCATCTGGACAACGGGGCAGCTGCGTCGCTGCTGGAGGCGATCGACCGGTCCCGCCTCAAGCATGTGGTGGCCGCTCACCTGTCAGAAGAAAACAACCGGCCGTCACTGGCGTGCGGGGCGCTCGCAACAGTGCTTGCCTGCGAGGCCGAGTCCGTCGACGTCGCCCTGCAGGACGACGGGCTCGACTGGCGCAGCCTTTAGGCCTGAGGCGCCCGAAAAGAAAAAAGGCCAGCCCGAAGGCTGGCCTTTTCGTACAGCGTGAGGACTGCTTACTTCTTCGCCGGGGCAGCCGGGGCGCCAGCCATGCCGGACATGCCGGCCATGCCAGCCGGAGCCGCCGGGGCAGCCGGGGCGCCAGCCATGCCAGCCATACCGGACATGCCGGCCATGCCAGCCGGAGCCGCCGGGGCGCCAGCCATGCCGGCCATGCCAGCCTGACCCGCCATGCCGGACATGCCGGCCATGCCAGCCTGACCCGCCATGCCGGACATGCCTTCCATGCCCTTCTGGCCTTCCATGCCGGACATGCCGCTCATGCCAGCCGGGGCGGCGGGAGCAGCTGCGGGCTTCGGAGCCTCGGCGGGCTTCGGGGGCTCGGACTTGCCACAAGCGGCGAGCGCCATGGCGGCGAGGGACGCAACGAGGAGAGACTTCTTCATATGAATTCCTTTATCGATAGAGGAAAAGATCTTGAGGTACAACGGTGAAGCCGCGTCGGGTGCGACCCGACAGCCAATTAGTATATCAACATTCACCCTGCCGGGGAATGCGTTTTTCCCTCCGCGCTAGAGCCCCGTGGTGTTAAGCCGCAGGCATGGCAGGCTCTGCTCCCACAGTTCCTCGAAACGCAGGCGCCATGGGTTGAGGTAGTCCGGGTTGTCGTGCGCGAGGGCACTGCGCGGCTGGTCTATGTGAAAGCGTCGCACGCCATGGCATCCATCGGCGAACACATGGGTGTCGGCGAGTTGGCGCAGGTTGTCCGGCGTCTGCCGTACCTCGACCAGATGTGCGTGGTTGCCGATGAGCTGCAGCAGGCGCGGGCAATCATCCTGGAGCGGACCAGAGTCGTGCAGCACCAGGCGCAGCCGGCGAGGCGCGCCGCCCTGCAGGAAGGCGGCGAGCAACGCCACGCGCGGCCGGCTCTCGATCTGGAGCCTGGCAAGGTCGCGGTCGAAAATCTGTATCTCGCGCCGCGCCAGGGCAAGAACCGCATCGCAGGCTGCGCGATACTCGGCCTCGCTGGTAAGCAGGCTGTAGGGCGCTTCCATGCGGCGATTATAATCGGCGCCCCGCTGCCAACTGCCACCCGCCATGCCCGTCGCCCACATCGACTCGCTTGACCACGAAGGGCGAGGCGTCGCACACGTCGGCGGCAAGGCGATCTTCGTCGAGGGCGGGCTGCCAGGGGAGATCGTCGAGTACGAGAGCTACCGGCGTAAACCCGGCTACGAGAAGGCGCGCCTGCGTGCCGTGATTCGCGAAACCAGCCAGCGCACGGCGCCTCGCTGCCCGCATTTCGGTCATTGCGGCGGCTGTTCGATGCAGCACCTGCATCCCGCCGGACAGGCTGCTGCCAAACAGCGCGTGCTGGAGGATGCGCTCTGGCATATTGCGCGGCTGCGCCCGGAATCGATCTATCCGCCCATCGTCGGCAATCCTTGGGGCTATCGTCTGCGTGCCCGGCTGTCGGTGCGTCTGGTGCCGCGCAAGGGCGGCATCCTCGTCGGCTTTCACGAGCGTCAGAGCAGCTACGTCGCCGTGATGGACTCGTGCGAGGTGCTGCCGCCACACGTCTCGGCCCTTATCCCGGCGCTCAAGGAATTGATCGCCGGGTTGTCGCGGCCGGACCGCATGCCGCAGATCGAGGTTGCCGTCGGCGGAGCGCAGACCGTGCTGGTGCTGCGTCACCTCGAGCCGCTCGACGACGAGGATGGGAAGCGCCTGCGCAGCTTTGCCGACGTGCATCAGGTCATCTGGTACCTGCAGCCGGGCGGCCTCGACTCATTGCATCTTTTCCATCCGGCCGACGCGCCGATGCTGGCCTATCAATTGCCGGATTTCGGCCTCGAGCTGGCGTTCCATCCGACGGAGTTCACCCAGGTTAACCACGGTGTGAATCGCATGCTCGTACGGCGGGCAATGTCCCTGCTGCGACCGCAGGCGGGCGAACGCATCGGTGCGGCTCCAGAGCAGCAGCCACGCCGGTGTCACC
>CAYTFA010000019.1:7388-12529 GCA_964436755.1 uncultured Rhodocyclaceae bacterium
CGGGCGAACGCATCGGTGACCTCTTCTGCGGCCTGGGCAACTTCACGCTGCCGATTGCACGCCTTGGCGCGCGGGTACTCGGCATCGAGGGCAGCCCGGCGCTGGTGGCGCGGGCGCGGGAGAACGCCGGGCGCAACGGGCTCGCGTCGAATTGCGAATTCGCCGTGGCCAACCTCTTCGAAATCGACGGCGCGGCGTTCAGTTCGTTCGGGCACTTCGACGCGCTGCTCGTCGATCCGCCGCGCGAGGGCGCCATTGCGTTGATGAAGGCGCTGCCGGAGTCCGACGGGCCGCGGCGCATCGTCTATGTATCGTGCAGCCCCGCAACGCTGGCGCGCGACGCCGCAGTGCTGGTGCACGAAAAGGGATACCAATTGCGCGGCGCAGGCATTGCCAACATGTTTCCGCACACCTCGCACGTCGAGTCGATCGCGTTGTTCGAGCGCGAGTCGTGAGCGCAAACGAAAACGGCGGCCTGGGCCGCCGTATTCGCACGCTTGCTGCGGTTCAGTCGCGTTCGCCGGTGAAGGCCATCAGCAGTTGCAGCAGGCTGACGAAGATATTGAAGACGTCGAGATATACCGCCAGCGTTGCGGTGATGTAGTTGTCCTCGCCACCCTGCACGATGCGGTTGATGTCGTAGAGCACGTAGGCGGAAAAGAGGACGACGGCAATCGCCGAGACGGCCAGGGAAAGCGCCGGAATCTGCATGAAGATGTTGGCGGCCGAGGCCACCAGCAACAGGATCACGCCGGCGAACAGGAAGGTCCCGATGCGCGAGAAGTCGCGCTTGCTGCTTGCGGCGACGCCGGCCAGGGCGAAGAAAATCGCACCGGTGCCGCCGGCAGCCATGGCAATCAGCGAGCCGCCATTGGCCAAGCCGAGCGCGTGGCGCAGCAGCGGCGCCATCATGAGGCCCATGAAGAATGTGAAGCCGAGCAGCACCAGCACGCCGGCGCCACTGTTCTTGGTGCGTTCTATGCCCCACATGAAACCCCAGGCGATGCCGAGGAAGAGCAGGAAGGCGAGGAAGGGGCTGCCGGCCAGGAAGGCGAAGCGGAACTGGATCCCGAGCAGCGCACCGGCGACGGTGGGCAGCATGGAGAGACCGAGCAGGGCATAGGTGTTGCGCAGCACCCGGTGCTGCTGCGCGCCGATGTCGGGCAGGGAGATCGAGGTAGGGGTCTGAACGGTATCCATGTCGATGCATTTCCTCCTGTGTGTGGTACCCGGCAGTTGACCACCTTGGGCGGTTCGGAGTTCCGGGCTGGCGCAGGATTATAGCGACGCCGGCCCCTCCGGCGGAAAGCTCAAGGGGCGGAACTCCCTGATTCGTAGCGTGACACGATCGCAGCGTGGGTGCCATCGCGTTTCATCGCGTCGAGTGCCTTCTGCAGTTTCTCGGCCGTTCCGGGCGCAAGGCCCGGGTGGCAGGCGAGGTAGTTCTCGGATCGCTCGAAAATCCATACGGGAACGATGTCCTTGACGCCGGCCTTGGCGGCGATGTGCCTGCCGGTGTAATAGCCGGTGACCCAGAGGTCGATCTTGTCGGGCTCGCTGCGATTCAGTGTCAGCTTGGCGGGGTTGGCTGCATCGTCCGCTTCCGCGGCGCGGAAGGTAACCGCGAGGTCCTTCAGGTAGCGCTCCTTGGCATCGCCCTTGAGCACGCCGACGCGGTACTGCTTGAGGTCTTCCGGGCGCGACAGGCTGCCTTTGAAACCCTTGCGCGCAAACGCGGCCCATTTGTTCTCGACGATCGGCCCGATCCACTTGAAGAGGCGCTCGCGATTTGCCGTCCTCGCCGTGCTGTAGACGCAGGTGTTCGGATAAAGCTGTGCGCGGTCGTAGGCAGCGGACCAGGCAAGCAATTCGTTCTTGTCGGGAATGGCGGCGCGCCTGAACATTTCCGCGACCACATCCACCGCCATGCCGACGGGCTTCTTGTCTTCCAGGTACTGGAAAGGGAAGGCATCCTCGGTCAGCAGGTTGATGGCCTGGGCGTGTGACTGGGCCGGTATCAGCACAAGTGATGCAAGCAGCAGAGATGCAGTCGTGGCACGGATCATGGTCTTACTCCAGGGTTACCGGGGCTTTACTGCCGATACGATACCGCATGTCATTGCCACTGGCATTATGCGCGAATCGCAGTTTGCCGGTCGCGATGGCCGCTTCGACCCGCGCCGGGACCGGATGGTGAAATTCCGCGCCGGAAGCGCATGTCGGTCGAAGCGTTCGATGGGTGCGCCTGGCAACTAACGCCGCACGAAGAACACGCGAGGGGAAATGGCTGCCGCGTCGGCCGACATGGCTACCCTTCTTAGCGGCCGCACCTGCCGGGCATCCGCCATGGGATCGAGCGCAGCGCGGGTGACGCGCGCGACGTAGCCGTTCGCCAGCCCGGTGCGGTGGTTGCCGGTGTTGTAGGCCGACAGAGCGGCCTTGAGTGCTGTCTGGCCTGTCCCCATGGTCTTCGCCGCGCCTGCATACTCGCCGGCGAGTATCGCTGCGCCAGCGGCGATATTCGTGCAGGGATCGAACATGCCTGCAACGCTGGCGCGCAGCTTGCGCAGGTTCCCCGAATTGACCTGCGCCAGCCCCATGTCGATCGAGTAACCGCGGTCGATCAGCCATTCCGACCACGCAATGGCTTCCTCCTTCGATGCGGGTTGGCGGGCGAGGCGTCGGGCCCCGTTGACGTTGAGGGCCAGCGGGTTCCCGCCGGATTCGACCTTGATGATGGCCAGCATCGTGGTCGGCGCCACCTGGGGCGCGCACTGGACGACCAGTTGTTCGAGGCCGGGCAGCACGCCTACCGGCCGAAGAAGCGCTCGAGCAGCGAACCGGGGCGTTGCCTGGCCAGCCCCTGGCGCAGCGACCGGTTCTTCTCCTGAAGGTCGCGCGCAAGCTGCACGGCCACCATGTACTGAAGCTGGTGGGCGACGGCCGGCGCCATGAGGAAGAGGGCATTGAAGCGATCGCGCGTCAGCACCGCCGCGGTGACGGCGCTCCTGGCCGTGCAGGTTTCCGGTGACGGCATGTCATCGACCAGGGAGAGCAGACCCACCACTTCGCCGTCACGCGCCTCGCGCGGCTCCTGTTCCAGTTCGCCGGCCGCGTTGACGCGCGTCACCTGGACTGTTCCGGAGACGATGATATAGAGGGCGGGTCCTTGCGCGTCTTGTGTCACCAGCTCGCGCCCGGCCGGGAAGTCTTCCAGCCGCAGGTTGCCGAGCAGTGCGTCCAGCTGCCTTTCCGAGAATCGGGCGAATGCTGGTAGCCCGTGGAGAAAATTGCGCAGGTCGTTCATGATCAGCCCAGGCGTGCCGCCCCCGCATTCGACTCGCGCAGCCGCCTGGCCAGCAGGTCGACCAGCTGGCCGAGCAGCACGTGTGAAATATCCGGGTCGTGGATCACCAGATTCTCGAAATCCCTCGCATGCATCTTCAGCGCGCGGCACCGCGTCAGCGTGGATACCGTCGAACTGGCGAGCATTTCACCGCTCAGGACGGCGACTTCGCCAAGCCAGTCACCGGGCCCGATGTGCCCCAGTTCGAGCGTCTTCGAACCGTCGCCGACCGACGCCTGGAGGTCGCCCTCGAGAACGAGGAAAAGCGAGTCGACCGGCATCCTGTCGCGAAACAGCTTGCGTCCGGGGGGCAGCGTGACGACGCTGCAGGCGTCGAGCAGGCGAGCGAGATTGTCGGGCCCCAGTTCCGCGCTTACGGCTGGGAAGCGACGCTGGAACTCCGCGGAGATATCCTGATTCACTGGGGCTTCGCCTTTGCTGGGACTGCTGCGAGGACGATCATAGCGCAACTGGTGAACGGTTAGAATCGAAAGGCAGCCTGCACCGGCCTTCGGCACATGGCCGGCATGCAGCGCGGCGAACGACTGCGGACCGCCCTTGGATACTGACCCGACCATCAACAGCGCGCCGGCGGCAGGTGCGCCAAGGTTCTTCTCGCTTTCGCAACGGGTGGGGCGCTTGCGCTACTTCACCTACACGCTGGGTGCGCTGATGGGCTGCGTGCTCCTGCTCGTGGCGGTCTATGCCGTGGCCATGCTGCTGCCGCCCGGCCTGGGGCGGCTGGTGTCGGTTGCCAGCTACGTCATGATCAAGAGCGTGGTGTTTCCCATGATCGTGTTCGTGATGAGCATCCGTCGCCTGCATGATTTCGATCTGAGCGGCTGGTGGTCGCTGCTCGTGGTGATCCCGTTGGTCCCGATTGCCCTGGCCCTGATCCCCGGCAAGCCGGCGGCCAATCGCTTCGGCGACGCGCCGGCACCCAATCCGGCCGGACTCAGGATTGCCGCGTTCGTGTTTCCCTGCCTGTTGTTTGCCCTCTATTTCTCGACACAGGGGTTCTCGCCGAAGCACGGTGCCGGCGATGCTCCTGCGGCAGGCGTGCAGCCGCCACTGCGCAGCTACGACGCCAAGTAGGCAACGCACGTTTCGTCCGTTCAGTATCGATCTCATTCGATCTTCACTTGCGTCCGCCAACGGCGCCAGACGAAACCGCGACCGGGCGCCGGCTGCAATCGCTGTCCATGTTGAGGCCACCGTTGCGCACATCAACCAGCGGCTTGTTGGCGAGCGGGCCCGCTTGTTCCGGCAGTTCCTTGCCGCGTTCCGTTCCCTGCTGACCCAGGCACAGGGTCTGGCCGTCGACCGTCACCGTCCCCGCATTTCCCGCGCCATCCGATCCCGCGCCACCGGCGGACGATCCACCCGAACCCCGACTGCCGCTTTCGCCTCCGTCCTTGTCCGAGGCGACACCGCCTGACGTCGACGCGCCGGCGCCACGCCCCGAGGTGCCGCCACCGCCCGAATCACCGCTGCCCGACCCGCTTCCCTCGCCGCCCTGGCTGCCCGCCCGGCCTGATCCGCCGGCGCTACCGCTGCCGCCGCCATCACTCGAGCCGGTGCCGGAACCGCCCCCCGCAGAACCGCTTCCCGACCCGGTGCCCGTGCTGCCTTCGCCGCCTTGAGCGCCCGCCGATCCGGAGCCGGAGGCGCCACCCGTCGAACCCGAGCCGCTACCCGCACCCCCGCTGCCGTCGCCCGATCCGGAACCGCCGCCTGAACCCGAGCCGCTACCCGCACCGCCGCTGCCATCGCCCGATCCGGAACCGCCGCCCGA
>CAYTFA010000020.1:0-12485 GCA_964436755.1 uncultured Rhodocyclaceae bacterium
GGTGACGGCCCAGGCCGCGAATTGCGCAGGATAGTTCGCGTCAACGAGGAAATTAAGAGCGTAGTGGCAACGGCCTTCAAGATCAATCTGATGGCCATGAACGCGATATTCCTTGCCAAGCGCGCGGGGCCGTCGGCCCTGGGCTTCGGCGTACTTTCGAATGAACTCAGGAAATTCGCGGCTGACCTGCAGCAGCAGATGGCGGCGTTGCGGGATGCCACCTATGGCGGCGTTAGCACGGTTACGCAGACGCTCAAGCGGTCGCGCATCGATGGCCTGTTGCAGCGTACAGAAAGCTTGTTGGATGCATCTGCCGCACCCGGTTGGGGGCGGCTGCCCGGTCGTCGGGATAGTGACACCGGTGACATGAACGAGGTCGACATGCAGCTCGGCCGCTTGATCCAGGATACGACCCGCCTGGTTGAGCTTGGCAGTGTGCTGGCGCGATCGGCGAAGATCGAGGCTGCCTATGGGGGAGCGTTTTCCGCACCGCTCATGCAGGTATCGAGCGATTTCGAAAACACGATCGGCAACATCCAGCGTTCACTCGCGTCCCTCGAAAAGGACGAAGCGGAGGGAAACATCGCATGAAGAGCGCCAAAGTCATCTTCGAGGAGGGCGATCACAGGTGGCTGGCCATCGTGCGCGATCCGTCCAGGCCGGGCTTCCTGGTTGATACCAACGAATATCTGGTGAGCAGTGCCGACGAGGCGATCCTGCTCGATCCGGGTGGTGCCGAGGTGTTTCCGGCGGTCTTCTCGGCGCTCAGCACGAGCTACGATCCGCGCCGCATCAACAAGATCTTCGCTTCGCACCAGGACCCCGACGTAATTTCGTCGTTGACCATGTGGCTCGAGTTCAACCCGGCAATCAAGTGCCATTTGAGCTGGCTGTGGCAGGGGTTCGTTCCACATTTCGCAGGTCAGGCGGACACCTTCGTGCCGATTCCCGATGCCGGAACGGACATCGTGGTCGGTGCGCGACGATTGCAGGCCATCCCCGCCCACTATCTTCACTCGTCGGGAAATTTTCATCTTTACGATCCGGCAGCGAAGATATTGTTCTCGGGCGATGTCGGTGCAGCACTGCTGCCGCAAGGGGAAGATGGCTTGTTTGTGGAGGATTTCGATCGCCACATCCGGCATGCGGAAGGATTCCACCGGCGCTGGATGGGGTCCGAGAAGGCAAAGCAGGACTGGTGTTCTCGCGTCTCCGCGCTCGAGATCGACATGCTGTGCCCTCAGCACGGGGCGATCTATCAGGGGGGGGACGTACGTCGATTTATCGACTGGTTTTCCCGGATAGAGGTAGGGGTACTCCGCGACTGATGCCCTTTGCTTCTTGATGGGGGTCAATGTAGGCCCAACGTCCGCCGGAGAGAATCATTACAAGTTTCGACGGAGTGAACCATGTCTGTGACCGCCCCCCTTTTCAAGCACCATAAGCACTGCGACGATATCTTTGCCGGCGCCGAAGAAGCCTGTGCCGACGGCAACTGGCGTGTCGGGGCGGAGGCATTCGGGCGCTTTCGCAGCGAGATCGAAAGCCATTTCGCGAGCGAGGAGGAGATGCTGTTTCCCGCGTTCGAGCGTGTCACGGGAATGACGGCGGGTCCCACTGCCGTGATGCGCGAAGAGCACAAGCAGATGCGTGCACTGCTTGGCCAGATGGCGGATGCCGTGGTGGCCAAGGATGCCGACACCTTTGGCGGTGCGGCGGAGACCCTGCTCATCCTCATGCAACAGCACAACATGAAGGAAGAGAACATCCTGTATCCGATGTGCGACAGCGCATTGGCGGGAACCGACCTGGCGACGTCCCTCGCCGAGCGACTGGTGCCGGCATGACGATAGTCATCGACGGTCGCGAGATGCAACCCCCCGAGCCGCTGGAGCGGACACTGGAGGCGCTCGACCGTCTTGGCGACGGCGAGGATCTCCTGCTCCTCCTGTATTGCCAGCCGCAGCCGCTGTTCGGCATCCTGCGCAACAATGGCTACGAGTGGAGCGAGGAGGTCCGCGAGGAAGGTACACGCGAGATACGGATTCGCAAGCCATCCGCCTGAAGGCGCGCCGGATGCATCCGAACCTTTCGTTTGACCAGGCGCCGCCCATCACGGTGCCCTACCGTTTCTTCCTCGTTGCTCCGTGGTTCGGCGTACTCGCCGGGGCCTTGCTTGCTTGGGGAGGAGACGACGTGTTCGCCTCGCGGTGGACACCGGAAGCACTGGCGATCACGCACCTCCTCGGGGCCGGGTTCATGCTTCAGGCGATGTGCGGTGCCCTCTTGCAATTCATCCCGGTCGCCGTCGGCGGCAATGTGTGGCGGCCGACGCTAGTGGCCGGCTTCGTGCAACCGGTGCTGCTTGCCGGCGCCCTGGCACTTTCCGGAGGTCTGCTGTTCAGCCAGGGAGTCCTGCTGCAGATTGCGGCGCCGCTGTTCGTCGTCGGGCTCGGCGCCTACATCGCGGTGGTCGGCATTGCCTTGTGGCGCACCCCGGCGGTGGGGATGACGCTGTGGACCATGAGGTTGGCGCTAATCGGTCTGGCGGCAACGATGGTGCTCGGTGTGCTGCTGGCCGAGGCAGTCGCCCATGGGCTGCAGTGGCCGGTCATGGAACTTGCCAACGTGCATCTGGGGTGGGCGTTGGGAGGCTGGGCGCTGATGCTGCTCGCGGGGGTGTCATACCATGTGGTGCCGATGTTCCAGTTGACTCGCCCTTATCCCCTTCTCTTTACGCGCTGGTTCGGACCGGTGTTGGCAGTTGCACTGCTCGTATGGTCGGCGCGACCCTGGTTCGGAGCATGGCAGGCCGTTGCGCTACTCATGCTGGCTGCATTCAGTGCCTATGCCGGACTCACCCTGTGGCTTCAATTTACCCGACGGCGCCGGGCCGAGGATGCAAACTCGCTGTACTTCCGGGTGGCGATGGTTTCGCTGCTGGCGTTCGCGGCATCTGCGGCTGCCATGCTGCTGAGCGGGCGTTTTGGCGACGACCCGCGCGCGGTCGTCTGGCTGGGCATCCTGGCCTTCATCGGTGTGTTCCTCTCGGCGATAACCGGGATGGCCTACAAGATCGTCCCTTTCCTCAACTGGTTGCACCTGCAGCGTCTGGGGGGGCCGATCTCGGCCGTGCCGAATGTGAAGCGGATGATTCGCGCGGATCTGATGACCGGGCAGTTACGGCTGCACGTCCTCGCCCTGGCGCTGCTGCTCGCCGCAGTGTGGGTTCCCGGAATGAGCCGTCTGGCGGGGGTCGCGCTTGCCGCGTCCTGCACGTGGCTGGGCGGCAACCTGATCGGGGCCGTGCTGCGCTACCGATCGTTCAGAGATCAAATTCGCGCAGCAGCTTTACATCCTTGATGGTGATCTGCTTGCCGCTTACGCTGATCAGCCCGTTCGCTGACAGATCGTGAAGAATTCGCGAGAGCGTCTCCGGCGTGAGGTTGAGCCGGGAGGCGATAACCTGCTTCGAGGTCGGCAGCGAAATATCGATGGGACCTTCGCACGGCCCCCCTTCCTGCGGACATTGCTGCAGGAGATAGCCGACGACCCGTTGTGCCGAGGAGCGGAGGGAATACGTCTCCACATCCTGGACGAGGGAATGAAGTCGCATGGAAAGGCCGGCCAGCATGCGGCGGGCAAACAGCGGGTCCTTTTCCAGAAGTTCGAATACGGGCCCGCTGTTGATGTGCAGCAGCAGGCTGTCCACCAGCCCCTGCGCGAAAACAGGACTGGGGCGATTGAGGAACATGATGGCCTCACCGAAGCACTGTCGCGGGCCGACGATCTGAACCACCTTTTCGTTCCCCTGCGAGGACGGGAACGCGAGCTTGACCTGGCCGAAGACGAGGACGAAGAAGCCCTTGGGCAGGTCGCCCTTCTGGAACAGCATCTCGCCCTTGGCCAGTCGGCGCTCGTGGGCAGCCTTTTCGAGGACGGCAAGCTGCTCCGGCGTCAGCTCCTGGAACAGGGGCAGCCGGGAAAGTATCTGGCGGATGTCGAGTCGGGTCTCTTGCATCGGGGTGCTCTTCCGTATTCGGCCGTGAAGCAACGCACGTCGCCGTGGTGGCTGGCGTGATGCCGCGGCCTTTTATTCTTGGCGCTCCGCATCGTCCGCTGTTCCTCGCCGGAACCCTGCAGGCACTGGCGGTGATGGGCTTCTGGATGCTGGAGACGGGCGGCCATTATGCCGGACTCTGGGCGGTTCCGCAGTGGAGCCTCACGGCGCGAATCCCGCCTTCCCTGATTCACGGCATGTTCATCTCGCTAGGTGTATTCCCGTTCTTCGTCTTCGGCTTCATCCTGACCGCCGGTCCGCGCTGGCAGGGGCGGGGCGACCTGCCGCCTGCCGACTACGTTCCGGCTGTTCTGCTACTGGCCGTCGGCTGGCTTGTGTCCTGGCTGGCGCTCGCCGTGCCCAATGTGCTGGCAGCCGGACTTGGGCTGGTCGCACTGGGGTGGGGGCGCGTCGCGATCACGCTGACGCGGCTTGCGCGGATACGGGGTGCCGGGGGCGAGCACATCCGCTATGTCGCCGGCGCGACCTGGCTGGGAACGGCTGCAGTCGCGGCATGCATGGCCTGTGCGGCCGGAGCGCCCCTGTCCGCTGGCCGACTGGGGCTGACCCTGGCGGTATGGGGTTTCCTGCTGCCGGTATTCGCCACCGTCGCCCACCGCATGCTGCCCTTCTTCACGGCCTCGGCCCTGCGCGGCTACGTGGTCCGTCGTCCGGCCTGGGCCTTGCGAATCCTGCTTGCGGGCAGCCTGGCACACGGCGCGCTGTCCGTCGCCGGAGCAAACTCGTGGTCCTGGCTGGCCGACGTTCCCGCACTGCTGGCTGCCGCCCACCTCAGCCGCGTATGGTGGAGTAGGGATGCCCTGGCCAACCGGATGCTGGCAGTGCTGCACATCCCCTTTGCCTGGCTGGCACCCGCCTTGGCCCTGTTTGCTGTCCAGAGCGCGGTCGGGGATATCAGCTGGCTCGGCCAGGCACCGCTGCATGCCTTGACGCTGGGCTTCTTTGCGTCGATGCTGCTGGGCATGGCTACACGCGTCAGCCTTGGGCATTCCGGACAACCGATCGCCGCCAATGCGGCGCTATGGGCCGCATTCTGGATGATCCAGACTGCCGCGGTGGTGCGCATCACCGCCGAAGTGCCGGGTGTCCACGGCGGCGTGCTGATCTGGCTTTCGTCGCTGCTTTGGCTGGTGGCGTTCGGGCTCTGGGCCAGTCGCCACGCGTGGACCTACTGGCGGCCGAATCCGGCCGGCGCGCCCGAATGATCTACGCTGCGGTAAAGCATCTCCATGTCGCCTGCGTGGTGATCAGCGGCACGGGGTTCTTCCTGCGTGGTGTGCTGATGCTGCGTGGATCGCCGCTGCTCGAGGTGCGCTGGATACGCGTGCTGCCCCACATCAACGACACGGTGTTGCTGGCTGCCGCGCTCGGGCTGACGGTGATCACGGGCCAGTATCCATTTGTAGACAACTGGGTGACGGCAAAGGTTTTCGGCGTGATGGCCTACATAGTCTTCGGCGCACTGGCGCTGCGCGAGGCTGCAACGCGCCGGCTGCGCATTGCCTTCTGGCTGGCGGCATTGGCGGTGTTCGCCTGGATCGCCTCGGTGGCACTGACGCGCCACCCGGCAGGGTTCCTCGCCTTCGTGGTCTAGGCGATACGCCCGTCGGGCGGTGCGAGCAGGGCCTTGAGGCGCTGCAGGTCGAGGATGCGGACGTGTTTTTGCTGGACGCTGATGAGGCCGTCGTCCTGGAAGCGCGAGAAGGCGCGACTCACGGTTTCCAGCTTGAGGCCAAGGTAAGAGCCGATTTCCTCGCGGGTCATGCGCAGGTGGAACTCCGCCTGCGAATAGCCGCGAGCGGAAAAGCGCTGCGACAGGTTCAGCAGGAAAGCGGCCAGCCGCTCCTCGGCCCGCATTGTCCCCAGCAACATCATGACGCCGTGGTCGCGCACGATCTCGCGGCTCATCACCTTGTGCAGGTGGTGCTGCAGGGAGTGGATTTCACTCGAGAGCGCTTCGAGGTCGGTGAAGGGGATGAGACAGACTTCGCTGTCCTCGAGCGCCACGGCATTGCAGGTGTGGTGCTCGGTGCTGATGCCGTCCATACCCAGGATCTCACCCGCCATCTGGAAGCCGGTGACCTGGTCGCGGCCATCCTCGGTAAGCACGTCCGTCTTGAAGAAGCCCGCACGGACGGCGAAGATCGCCTCGAAGGGATCGCCGGCGCGGTAAAGGTGCTGGCCGCGCTTGAGCTTGCGCCCGCCGCCGATCAGGCTGTCAAGGCGCCGCATGTCGGTATCGGACAGGCCGAACGGCAGGCACAACTCGCGCAGATTGCACTGCGAACAGGCGACTTTCAGCCCCGGCGCGTTGAGCGCGACCACCTTCGACTTGACATTTGCATGCACGCTGATTGCGTCGCCCGACGAGGGCACCCCTTTGATAATTGTCAACTCGACCGGCGACGGCTTACGGCATCCTTGCCGCTCATGCTAATCGCCAGAGTGCCGTACACCACGAACCACCCGCAATGGACTATCAGGAACTCGTTTTCGACCCGCAACTGATCCGTCGTTTCGACGTCAACGGGCCGCGCTACACATCCTATCCGACCGCCGACCGCTTCGTCGAAGCGTTCGGCCCGGACGACTACATCCGTTGGCTCGGCCAGCGCACGGTAGGCGGGATAGGCCGTCCCTTGTCATTATACGTCCACATCCCCTTCTGCAATACGATCTGCTACTACTGCGCCTGCAACAAGATCATCACCAAGGACCACGGCCGCTCGGCGAAGTACATCAAGTACCTGGCCAAGGAAATCGCGATGCAGGAGGCGGCGCTGGCGGGCAGTCGCGACGTCGTCCAGTTGCATTTCGGCGGTGGCACGCCGACCTTCCTTAGCGACGACGAGATGCGTCGCCTGATGGACATCATCTGCAAGCATTTCCGCCTGCTACCGGGCGGTGAATACTCGATCGAGGTCGATCCGCGCAAGGTTGGCCGCGAAAACGTCAGGCAGCTGGCCGAGCTTGGCTTCAACCGCATGAGCGTCGGCGTCCAGGATTTTTCGCCGGACGTCCAAAAGGCGGTGAATCGCATCCAGAGCCTTGAAGAAACGCGCCTGGTGATCGACTCGGCGCGCGAATTCGGTTTCAAGGGCATTTCGGTCGACCTGATCTATGGTCTGCCGAAGCAGAACGTAATCAGCTTCAACCACACCCTAGACGAGGTCATCAAGCTCGACCCCGACCGCCTGTCGATCTACAACTACGCGCACCTGCCGAGCCTGGCCAAGCCCCAGCGGCGTATCAGCGAGGCCGACCTGCCCAGCCCGGACGCGCGCCTGCAGATACTGCAGCTGGCGATTCGCCGCCTGACGGATGCCGGCTACGTGTTCATCGGCATGGACCACTTTGCCAAGCCGAACGACGAGTTGGCAATCGCCCAGCGCCAGGGTAGGCTGCACAGGAACTTCCAGGGCTACTCGACCCATGCCGAAGCCGACCTGATGGCGTTCGGGGTCTCCGCGATCGGCAAGGTCGGGCCCAGCTACTGCCAGAACGTGCGCACCCTCGACGAGTACTACGACAGCCTCGATCAGGGCGTACTGCCGATCTTCCGCGGCATCGAACTGAATGCCGACGACCTCCTCCGGCGCAGCATCATCCAGGCATTGATGTGCCACTTCGAGGTCTCCATCGAGTCGATCGAGATCGCCCATTTGATCGACTTCAAGTCCTATTTCGCCACCGAACTTGCCGACCTGCGCGAAATGGAGAAGGGCGGACTGCTCGACATCGACGAGCAATGGATCACCGTGCAGCCGCGCGGGCGCCTGCTGGTGCGGGCCATTGCAATGGTGTTCGACCGCTACCTGCGCACCGACCGCGAGCGGGTGCGCTACTCGAAGGTCATCTGAGCCGCGCGTCCGGTGCCTGACGGCGGTTTTCTCGCGGTATTCCTGGTGGGCCTGCTCGGCGGCGTGCACTGCGCCGGCATGTGCGGTGGCATCGTGTCCGCCCTCGGCCTGCATGGCACGGGGCGCCAGGACGGTGACGCCCCGCCCTGGCTGATCCACCTTTCCTATAACCTCGGTCGCATCGCGAGCTACACCGCGGCGGGCGCTGTCCTCGGTGCTGTGGGCGGGCTCGGGCTGGGGTTAGACAAGGTGCTGCCGGTGCAGCTGATTCTGTATGTGGCCGCAAATCTGATGATGGTTGCCCTTGGCTTGTATCTGGCGGGCTTCACCGGAGCGCTGGCTGCGGTCGAGCGTGCCGGACAGGGCCTTTGGCGCCGAATCCAGCCGGCTACGCGACGCTTCGTCCCGGTGCGCGGCCCGGCGCAGGCGTTTCCGCTGGGCTTGCTGTGGGGCTGGCTGCCGTGCGGGCTCGTCTATAGCGTACTCACCATGACCTTGCTGACGGGTAGCGCCGTGCGCGGGGCACTGACCATGCTGGCCTTTGGCCTGGGCACGCTGCCCAACCTGATGCTGGCCGGCCTCGTACTCGCCCGGTTTCGTGCCTTTGCCCAGGCGACGGCGGCCCGTGTCGTTGCCGGCCTCGTCGTGCTCGGATTTGGCCTGTGGGGGCTGTTCCATGCAGCGGGCCTGGGGGGGCAGATTTGGCGAGGGATCGCCCCGACCTGACGCCTCGACCGCTTGCGGTTGGAAGGCCGCCGCCGCATAATTAGCGCTTTCTAATGTTCCTTTCCGGGAGTCGGATGGACGCAGCGCGGCAGGAATGCGACACCGTCGAACTGGCGCTGGGCGGCATGACGTGCGCCGCCTGCGCGGCCCGCATCGAGAAGCAGCTCAACAAGCTGCCAGGCGTCGAGGCGGCGGTTAACTTCGCCGCGGAACGTGCGCATGTGCGTTATGCACCGGGGGCCATTGACGTCGCACGACTGATCGCGACCGTAAACAAGACCGGGTTCAGCGCCGACGTATCGACGGCCGATACGCGCGCGGAGGAAAAGGCGCGCAAGCTTGCCGTCTATCGCGAGGAGCTCCGACGCTTCTGGATCTCGGCGGCGCTGACACTTCCCCTCGTGGCGCAGATGCTGTTCATGTTCGGGCGCGAGGTTCATGCCGATGTGCTTCCGCGCTGGCTGCAACTGCTGCTGGCCACTCCGGTCCAGTTCTGGATCGGCTGGCGCTTCTATGTCGGCGGCTTCAATGCCCTGCGCGGCGGTACTGGCAACATGGACGTGCTCGTAGCCCTCGGCACCAGCATGGCCTGGGCCTACAGTGTCGTCGTCACGCTGGCCGGGCTGCACCACCAGCACGTCTACTTCGAGGCATCCGCGACCGTCATCACCCTGGTGCTGCTGGGTAAGATCCTCGAGGCCCGGGCCAAGGCGCGTACGTCAGCTGCGATCGAGGCGCTGGCGCGCCTGCAGCCGCAGATCGCCCGCGTCGAGCGGCGGAATGGCGACACCGTGGAACTGGTCGATGTGCCTGTCGCAACACTGATCCCCGGGGACGTCTTCGTGGTCCGCGCCGGTGAGGCCATGCCCGTCGACGGCGAAGTCATCGATGGCCTTTCGTCGGCCAACGAGGCCATGCTGACAGGCGAAAGCCTGCCAGTCTCGAAGCGTGGCGGCGACAAGGTGTTCGCCGCCACCATCAATGGCGAAGGCCTGCTGCGCTGCCGCGCCACCGGCGTGGGCAGCCATACGCTGCTCGCCAGCATCATCCGTCTGGTCGAG
Organism: uncultured Rhodocyclaceae bacterium; assembly: GCA_964436755.1. GTDB lineage: Bacteria > Pseudomonadota > Gammaproteobacteria > Burkholderiales > Rhodocyclaceae > Sulfuritalea. The sequence continues at coordinate 9,729 of CAYTFA010000020.1, forward strand.
GAAGCCCAGGGATCGAAGGCGCCGGTACAGCGCCTCGCGGACAAGGTGGCGGCAATCTTCGTCCCGACCGTGACCGGAATTGCCCTGCTGACTTTCGTCTCCTGGTGGGCGCTCGCGGGCGACTTCACGCAGGCGCTGGTGAATGCAGTTGCCGTTCTGGTGATTGCCTGTCCCTGCGCATTGGGGCTGGCGACGCCGACGGCCATCATGGTCGGTACGGGGCAGGGCGCGCGCGCCGGCGTACTGATCCGCAATGCCGTCGCGCTCGAACTCGCCGAAAAGCTGCGCGTGCTGGTCGTCGACAAGACCGGCACGCTGACCGAGGGCCGGCCTCAGGTCACCGATGTCGCGGCGGCCGATCGCTGCGATGCGAACGACTTGTTGCGCCTCGCTGCCAGCCTCGAGCAGGGCTCGACGCATCCGCTTGCTGGCGCCATCGTTGCACGTGCCGCGTCCGACGGAATCGCGCTGGCTGCGCCGCAGAACGTGATGACCACCGCCGGCCGTGGCATCGAAGGTGAGGTCGATGGCAGCCGCGTTGCCGTGGGTTCCGTGGCGTGGATTGCCGCGCACGTCGGTGCGGTATCGCATGCCGACGCATTGGCGCAGGCTGGGCGCAGTGTGGTCGCAGTGGCTGTCGACAATCGATTGCTCGGCGTGATCGGCATTGCCGATCCGTTGCGGTCGACTTCGCCTGCAGCCGTGGCTCGCCTGACGCGCCTCGGTGTCGAAGTGGTGATGATCACCGGCGACAATGCCGCCACCGCGCGGGCGATCGCGCAGCAGGCCGGCATCTCGCGCTTCGAGGCCGAGGTGCTGCCGGCCGGCAAGGCCGGCGCCGTGAACGAACTGAAGACGGATGGGCGCCTGGTCGGCATGGCCGGTGACGGCATCAACGATGCGCCGGCCCTGGCGGCGGCAGACGTCAGCTTTGCCATGGCGGCGGGTTCCGACGTGGCGATGCAGGCGGCCGACGTGACATTGATGCGCGACGATCTCGGCAGCGTGGCCGACGCCATTTCACTGTCGCGGGCGACGCTGGCGAAGATCCGGCAGAATCTTTTCTTCGCCTTCATCTACAACGTGCTCGGCATTCCGCTCGCGGCGCTGGGCATGCTCAATCCCGTAATCGCCGGCGCCGCCATGGCGGCGAGCTCGGTCTCGGTGGTCAGCAATTCTCTGCTGCTGCGCAATTGGAAACCCGGAAAGGGCTGAAAAATGGAAACGACGACGATCAAGGTGGACGGTATGTCCTGCGGTGGCTGCGTAAAGAGCGTCACCGGTGTCCTGACGGCGCTCGACGGCGTAGCGAAGGCGGAAGTCTCGCTGGAGCAGAAGCAGGCCGTGGTCGAGTTCGACGCCGGCAAAGTGAGCCGCGATCAGCTCAAGGCCGTGATCGAGGACGCGGGCTTCGAGGCGAGTTGAGCCTGGTCGCCGGTGGCACGGCGATTCCGCGCCACCGGTCTATTGACGGCTAGTCTTCGAGCGGACTACGAAGCATCCAAGCCGTCTTCTAGTTCCGGCCGCCGCTTAGCGGCTTGTCCTGCAAACAGCGCAGGTCAGCCTGCAATGAAAGACCGCGGTATCAATTGCGTGCTGTCGTTACTCTTCGAGAAGACTCCTTAGCATCCAGGCGGTCTTTTCGTGAACCTCTATCCGCTGTGTCAGCAGATCGGCGGTCGGCTGGTCGTTGGCCTTGTCCACCAGCGGGAACAGCTTGCGCGCCGTGCGCGCCGTGGCTTCCTGCGCGGCGACCAGGTGGCGCACCATGTCCATCGCCCTGGGCTGCCCGTCGATCTCCTTGATCGAGGCCAGCTTGACGAACTCCCTGTAGGTGCCCGGCGCCGGATGGCCCAGCGAGCGGATGCGTTCGGCGATCAGGTCGAGCGCGTTCCACTGCTCGGTGTATTGCGTCATGAACATCACGTGCAGGGTGTTGAACATCGGTCCCGTCACGTTCCAGTGGAAGTTGTGGGTCATCAGGTAGAGCGTGTAGCTGTCGGCCAGCAGGCCGGAAAGGCCCTTGGCGATGGCGGCGCGGTCCTTGTCGCTAATGCCGATGTCGGGCTTGCTGCTCTTCTTCTCTTTCATGGTCGGTCTCCTTTCGTAGTCAGGCTGCCACGGCCTGTGGCTGGGCCACGGGTGCGGAACTGCGGATCAGGTGGTCGAAGGCGGACAGCGACGCCTTCGCGCCTTCACCCATGGCGATGATGATCTGCTTGTAGGGCACGGTGGTCGCGTCGCCGGCAGCGAACACCCCCGGCACGGAGGTTTCGCCGCGCGCATCGATCTCGATCTCGCCACGCGCCGACAAGGCTATCGTACGCTTGAGCCAGTCGGTGTTGGGCAGCAGGCCGATCTGGACGAAGATGCCTTCGAGGTCGGTGCGCCGGGCCTCACCGCTGACGCGGTCCGTCCAGGCGATTGCGGTCACCTTCTGGCCGTCGCCGATCACCTCGGTGGTCTGCGCGTTCACATGCACGGTCACGTTCGGCAGGCTCCGAAGCTTGGCCTGCAACACCGCATCAGCGCGCAGCTTGCCGTCGAATTCGAGCAGGGTCACGTGGGCCACGATGCCGGCGAGGTCGATCGCCGCCTCGACACCGGAGTTGCCGCCGCCGATCACCGCCACGCGCTTGCCCTTGAACAGGGGACCGTCGCAGTGGGGGCAGAAGCAGACGCCCCTGGCCTTGTAGTCCTTTTCGCCGGGCACGTTCATCTCGCGCCAGCGCGCGCCGGTGGCGAGGATCACGCTCT
>CAYTFA010000021.1:0-12320 GCA_964436755.1 uncultured Rhodocyclaceae bacterium
ACACGGCCCAGCCCTGGAACTCGTGCAGGAAGCCCTCGGCCATCTCGATGCCCCAGCGGTTCACCATGATGCCGATGCTGGCGACACGAACGCTGTTGAGCAGGATGGTCAGCGGAATGCTGGAAAGGAAGATCGCGAGCCGCTTCCACGTGGCGCCCTTGTAGAAGTACGCGAGTACGACGCCAAGCGTCATCAGCGGGAACAGGTAACGCAGGCCGTCGCAGGCTTCGGCGACCTGCAGCTTGTAGACGCCGAGGTCGATGACGTTGCCTTCGAGGAAGACACTGACGCCGAGCAGGCGGAGGATCCACACGCCGATCCTGGACGACAGCAGCTGCAGTTCCGCCGACAGGTTGAACATGATGAAGTTCGGCAGCGGAATGGCGAGGAACAGCAGCAGCAGAGGCGCCCAGAGCCTGCGGAAGGCCGGCAGGCCCACGAGCGCCAGAATGAGCCCGTACAACGCCAACAGGGCGGCGTACTGCGAGATCGTGAACAGTGAAGCGAGCTGGCCGACGAGGGCGATGCCGGCGCCGGCCACGCAGAGCACGACACCCAGCCACGAGCCTGCGAAGCTCTGTCGCTGCAGCCAGCTCGTCCCTTGCCAGACGATGAATGCCGCAACGATCGGGATGATCGGGCCGTGGCTGAATTCCGGCCGGCCTTGCCAGACCGAAAGCATGTTGGCCAACGCCGCGGCCGACGCCGCTGCAATCGCGGCAACGCCGGCCAGCAGCCAGGCGACCAGCGGCACGGACAGCCTGTGCAGCGGGCCGGCATCGCGTTCTGCAGGACTCATGACCTTTCGTCCCCCGAGGCCCCGCTGTCAAACACCTGCACGACGCTGCAGCGCGGCGGCGCAGCGTTCAGCCGTCCTGCCATCCCAGAGATCCGGCCGTCGCCCGGTCGCCCAGCGCCCTGCCAGCACGTCGCTGACGCGCGCCAGCAGGTCGGCCGGTTTCACGAGCCGGTTGGTGCCCTGCGTCACAGTGATCGGGCGCTCGGTGTTCTCACGCAGCGTGAGACACGGAATGCCGAGGTAGGTGGACTCTTCCTGGATGCCACCGGAATCCGTGATGGCGAGCTTCGCCGTCAGCACCAGGTTCATGAACTGGATGTAGCCGAGCGGCTCGGTCAAGTGAATACCCGTGCCACGACGCCGGGCCGAACCAGCGCCCGGAGCCGCGGAGCGGAGCCGATCGAGCAAGCCGAACGCCTCCAGCTGCTTGCGCGTCCTCGGATGCACGGCGAACACGACGGCGAGCCGCGACGACACTTCGAGCAACTGCTCGACCAGCGGGGCCAGCGTTGCGTACTGGTCCACGTTCGACGGCCGGTGCAGCGTGACGACCGCATACGCGCCCGGGTCCAGCCCCATGGACGCTCGCGTGCCGTCGGCCTCGATGGCCGCACGCATCATTTCGAACGAGTCCAGCATGATGTTGCCGACGCGGTCGATGCGTTCGGCCGGGACGCCTTCCTGCACCAGGTTCTCATCCGCATCGGGCGAGGGCGTCCACAGCACGTCGCAGATGGCGTCGGTGACGAGCCGGTTGATCTCCTCGGGCATCTGCCGATCGCGGCTGCGCAGGCCCGCCTCGAGGTGCACGACGGGGATCCACAGCTTGGCGCCCACCATGGCACACGCGGCCGTCGAGTTGACGTCGCCCACCACGACGATCCAGTCCGGCCGCTCGCAGGACGCGACCTTTTCGTAGGCGATCATCACGCCGCCCATCTGCTCGGCATGCGTGCCGCTGCCGATCTCCAGGTGGACGTCCGGCTTCGGCAGCCGCAGGTCGTCGAAGAAAGCGTCCGACATGTTGGCGTCGTAATGCTGCCCGGTGTGGACGATCCCGGGCCGGCACCACGACGTGCGGCTGAGCGCGTGAAACAGCGGGGCAATCTTGACAAAATTCGGGCGGGCGGCCGCCACGAGGTGCACGCGGACCTTGTCCAAGTCTCTTTTGCACGCGGGCCCCGAGGGGCCTCCGTGTCCCTTTCATGTTGGCGGAGCGGCCATCGTAGCAGCGATGGTCCCGCGAACATACGTACCATAATGCCCGCCACCGTCGGCAATCTTGGACGCCGGCCTGCGGCTGTGGCCTAATTTCGCGAACACGAACAGCGGCATTGCATGAAGCAAGTCCTCCAGAGCCTCAGGAACGGCACCACCACGATTGCTGACGTCCCCTGCCCCGCGGCGTCGCCGGGTTCGCTCCTCGTCGGTTCGAGCGTCTCGCTGATCTCGGCCGGCACGGAGCGCATGCTGGTCGACTTCGGCCGCGGTTCGCTGCTGGACAAGGTGCAGCAGCAACCCGACAAGGTCCGGCAGGTCCTCGAGAAGATGCGCACCGACGGTGTCGCTGCGACGCTCGAGGCGGTGCAGAGCAAGCTCGACCAGCCACTGCCGCTCGGCTACAGCAACGTGGGCCGCGTGCTGGCGGTGGGTGCAGGCGTCGAGGGCTTCAAGGTCGGCGACCGCGTGCTGTCGAACGGCAGGCACGCCGAAGTGGTCGCGGTGCCGAAGAACCTCTGCGCGCGCATACCGGACGGCGTCGATGACGAAAGCGCCGCCTTCGCGGTGCTGGGAGCGATCGCGCTGCAGGGCGTGCGTCTCGCGCAGCCGACGCTCGGCGAGGCCGTCGCGGTCTCGGGTCTCGGGCTCGTTGGGCTCCTGGCCGTGCAGATCCTGCGCGCGAACGGCTGCCGCGTCCTGGGCATCGACTTCGACGACGCCCGCCTGGAACTCGCACGCCGCTTCGGCGCCGAATGCGTCGACCTGGGCCGGGGCGAGGATCCCGTGGCAGCGGCGCACGCGTTCTCGCGCGGCCGTGGCATGGACGCGGTGCTGCTCGCGGCCGCCACGCAGAGCAGCGAGCCCGTCGCGCAGGCCGCGCACATGTGCCGCAGGCGCGGGCGCATCGTGCTCGTCGGCGTCACGGGCCTCGAGCTGTCGCGCGCCGACTTCTACGAGAAGGAGCTCAGCTTCCAGGTGTCGTGCTCGTATGGCCCGGGCCGCTACGACCCGCTCTACGAAGACAAGGGCCACGACTACCCGGTGGGGTACGTGCGCTGGACCGAGCAGCGCAACTTCGAGGCCGTGCTCGACCTCATGGCCTCGGGCGCGCTCGACGTGCGGCCGCTGGTGAGCCATCGCTTTCCGGTCGACGAGGCGGCGAACGCGTATGAGCGGCTGGCCTCCGGAGCGCCGTCGCTGGGCATGCTCATCCGCTATCCGGATCGCACCGATGGCGATGCACTGGCGGCGCGTCGGCGCACGGTGTCGCTGTCAGCTCCGTCGCCGAACCCGGCGACGCGAGGCTCACCCACCATGGGCGTCATCGGCGCCGGCAATTACGCCGGGCGCACGCTGATTCCGGCATTCAAGCGCGCGGGCGCCATGCTGCACACCGTCGTTTCCGCCGGTGGCGTGTCCGCGGCCTATCACGGCAACAAGCACGGGTTTCAGCAGGCCAGCACCGACGTCGGGGCGGCCCTTTCCGATCCGCGTATCGACACGGTGGCGATCGCCACGCGCCACGACACCCATGCAGGCTACGTCTGCCGGGCACTCGAGGCGGGCAAGCACGTATTCGTGGAAAAGCCGCTGGCGCTGACGGCGGATGAAGTCGACCGGATCGAGTCGACGCTCGAGGGCGCGGTTTCCGGCGTCACGACGAAAGCGCCACTGCTGATGGTCGGCTTCAATCGGCGCTTCGCGCCACAGGTCGCCCGGATGCACGAGCTGCTGGCGGCCGTGCGCGAACCCAAGGCGTTCGTGATGACAGTGAACGCGGGCGCGATTCCTGCGGAACACTGGACACAGGACGCCGCCTCGGGCGGCGGGCGCATCGTCGGCGAGGCCTGCCACTTCATCGACCTGCTGCGCCACCTCGCCCGCGCGCCGATCACTGGCCATCAGGTGGCAGCCATACGTGGCGACCAGGGGCCGGTGGATCGCACGTCGATCACCCTGAGTTTCGCGGATGGCTCGATCGGCACCGTTCACTATCTTTCGAACGGCCACCGGTCGTATGCGAAGGAGCGGCTCGAGGTGTTTGCGGCCGGCCGCGTGCTGCAACTCGACAACTTCCGCAAGCTGCGCGGGTACGGTTGGCCCGGCTTCACGCGCATGAACCTCTGGCGACAGGACAAGGGCCAGGATGCCTGTGCCCGGGCGTTCGTCGACGCCATCTGCAGTGGCGGGGCCGCGCCGATCCCTCTCGACGAACTGCTCGAAGTGGCGCGCGTGACCATCGCCGTCGCCTCGGCCGCCGCGGCATGAACCTGGGGCGCTACTACCACACACTGCGTCACCTGCGTCCGGTCCAGTTCTATGGCCGGGTCGTGCATCGCCTGTACCACCCGCGGCCCGACACGCGGCCCGCACCCGCCCTGCGCGCCGTCGCCGCGCGGTATCCACTGCCGCCGTTGCGCACGCCCAGCCTGGTCGGGCCGAGCCGTGTCCGGTTCCTGAACGTAGAGCGCGACATCTCGCGCTCCGACGGCTGGAACGACGGAGCATGCGACAAGCTCTGGCTGTACAACCTGCACTACTTCGACGACCTCAACGCGCGCGCCCGTGACGAGCGCGCGGGCTGGCACGCGGCGCTTATTCGTCGCTGGGTCGCGGAGAACCCGCCGGGACGTGGCAATGGGTGGGAGTCGTACCCGTCGTCGCTGCGCATCGTGAACTGGGTGCGATGGGCGCTGGCCGGGCACGCGTTGCCTGCGGAGGCCGTCCAGAGCCTCGCCGTACAGGCGCGGTTTCTCGCACGGCGGCTCGAGTATCACCTGCTGGGCAACCATCTCTGGGCGAACGGCAAGGCCCTCGTCTTCGCGGGCGCGTTCTTCGCGGGCGACGAGGCGGCCGCATGGCTGCGCACCGGCCTGGGGATTGTCGTGGAACAACTGGACGAGCAGGTGCTAAGCGACGGCGGGCACTTCGAGCGCAGCCCGATGTATCACGCGATCTTCCTGCAGGACCTGCTCGAGCTGCTGGCGCTGGCGCAGTGTCAGCCGTCGCTGTTCGATCCGGCTTTGATCGCCGAGTGGCGGCATGATGCATCCGCCATGTTGCAGTGGCTCGCCGTCATGACCCATCCCGACGGCGACATCGCGTTCTTCAACGATGCCGCGCTCGGCATCGCCCCGCGATTGGCCGACCTGCAATCTCAAGCGAAAGTGCTCGGCTTGGAATCACCCGAAGTGCCTGCCGAACCACTGATTCGACTCGACGCGAGCGGATATGCGCGGATGACCGCGGGTGACTTCGCCCTGATCGCCGACGTGGCGCCGGTTGGCCCCGATTACATTCCGGGCCACGCCCACGCGGATACGCTCTCGTTCGAGCTCTCGTGGCGTGGGCAGCGTGTGTTCTCGAATTCGGGCACATCCTGCTACGGCACAGGCACCACGCGCCAGCGCGAACGCAGTACCGCGGCACACAACACGGTGACCATCGACGGGCAGGACTCGAGCGAGGTCTGGGGCGGGTTTCGCGTCGCGCGCCGTGCCAGGCCCTTCGGCCTGACGGCAGAGACGGTCGGAGGAAGCTCGGCAGTGGCGTGCTCCCACGATGGATATGCACGACTGCATGGCCGCCCCGTGCACAGGCGAGAGTGGCGACTCTCCGCAAGCACGTTGCAGATTTCCGACGAGATCGGCGGCACCGGTGAGCATCAGGTGGCGGGCTACTTCCACGTGCAGCCCGGTATTGCCGTGCGGCGCAGGTCCGGCCACGAATTGGAACTGGTCGTGCCGCACGCAGGGGCACTGGGTGTGCACGTCGAACCCGATGTGAATCTCGACGTCGGCGACGGTCAGCAGGCGCCCGAGTTCGGTATCGTTCTGCCGCGTCCGGTGATCCGGTGGCAACGCACCGGTGCCTTGCCATTCACTACGTGTGTCGGGCTTTCGGCCTGAAGCCTGGTGCCATGCACATCCTGTTTCTCACCGACAACTTCCCCCCGGAGACCAACGCGCCGGCCACGCGCACGCACGAGCACACGAAGCGCTGGGCAAAGGCTGGGCATCAGGTCACGGTGATCACGGGCGCGCCGAACTTTCCTTCGGGCAAGATTCACGAGGGCTATCGGAACAGGCTCTGGCAATCCGAGAGCGTTGATGGCGTGCGCGTCATCCGCGTGTGGACCTACATCACCGCCAACGAAGGCTTTCTGAAGCGCACGCTCGACTATGTGAGCTTCATGTTCACGAGCTTTGCTGCAGGGCTGTTCGTGAAGCGACCCGACGTGATCGTGGCGACTTCGCCGCAGTTCTTCTGTGCCCTGGGCGGCTGCCTGCTCGCCATGGTGAGGCGGCGGCCCTGGGTGTTCGAGCTGCGTGACCTCTGGCCCGATTCGATCACCGCCGTGGGTGCCATGCGGGAGAGCGCCGGCATTCGCGCGCTGCGCAAGCTGGAGTACTGGCTCTATCGGCGTGCCGATCGTATCGTCAGCGTCACCCATTCGTTCAAGGAGATTCTGACGCGCAATGGCATCGATCCGGAGAAGATCGTGGTCGTGCCCAATGGAGTGGACCCCGATGCCTTCACGCCGGGGCCGAAGCCGGCGGAACTCGAGCGCCGGCTCGGGCTCGAGGGGAAGTTTGTTGCGGCTTATGTGGGCACGATAGGAATGGCCCATGGGCTGGGGACCATCCTCGAGGCGGCGGAGCGGCTGAAGGAGCGGCGGGATATTGCGTTTGTGCTGGTGGGGACTGGCGCCGAGCACGGGAAGCTCGAGGCCGACGCCAGGGCTCGTGGCCTCACGAATGTTCACTTCGTCGGTGCCGTGAGCAAAGAAGCGGTCAAGGACTATTGGCGACTGTGCGATGTGGCGCTCGTGCTGTTGCGCGATCTGCCGTTGTTCGAGCATGTGATCCCGTCGAAGATCTTCGAGGCTTGGGGCACCGGGCGGCCGGTGATTCTGGGCGTGCGGGGAGAGAGCGCGGGGATCGTTGAGGCGGCGAGCGGCGGTGTGGCCATTGTTCCGGAAAGCCCGGTGGCGCTTTCGGACGCCATCGGGTCGCTGGCCGATCGGCCGGAGTTCGGCCGGAAACTGGGCCTGGCTGGCCGAGGTTACGCCTCGAGTCAATTTGACCGGGGGGTTCTGGCATCCAGAATGCTCGCGGTCATGAGTTCTGTTGGGTCGGAGTCTGGCGAGCATTTTTCCCACGACTCGCCGGCCAGGGCCGGCCGTGCGCATACCGGCAAAGCAATTCTATTGCGAGACAAGGAAGGTCACTCCAAATGACTGAACGGCACCAGGACCTGCTTTCGGCCGATTCACATTTCGCCTTCGGAAAGAACTGGCTCGACTACGCCGCGAAGATAGACGAAGCGCGCATTCAACAGGCGATGGTGGACCTGCGCCGGCTGGTCGGCGAAGAGATCAAGGGCCGCACGTTTCTCGATATTGGCTGTGGCTCCGGGCTTCATGCTCTCGCCGCGCTGCGGCTCGGAGCGCGCCAAGTGACGGGCGTGGACCTCGACGAGGATTCGGTCGAAGCATCGAGATCGACCCTCGCCCGATTCGCGCCCGATGCCCAAGCACGGTTTGGATGCCAAAGCGTATTCGACATGAAGCCCGAGTCGGCGGGGCAACATGACATCGTCTGATCGTGGGGCGTTCTGCACCACACCGGCGACATGCACCGGGCAGTCCGATGCGCTGCCGCCTTGGTCTCCCCAAATGGGCTGCTCGTCATCGCGCTGTACCGCAGGACCAGCCTGTGCTGGGCGTGGCGGTGGTTCAAGCGATGGTATTCCGGCACGAATGAACGGAGGCAACGCGCCGCGATGCGCGCTCACCTCGCGCTTCGCAGTGCCTATTGGCGGATTGTGGGTGTCGACATCCAGGCACACATCGACGCGTACGCACAGAATCGTGGAATGGATTACTACAACGACGTACACGACTGGCTGGGCGGCTATCCCTACGAATCCATTCGCCCGGCACATTGTCGCCAGCTTGTGGCGGAACTTGGATTCAGCCTCGTGCGTGAGTTCGTCACGCCCATCGGGCGATACGACTTCGGGCAGTTCGGCAGCGGCTGCGACGAATTCGTGTTCAGGCGGAACGTGTAGGGTAGTGGACCCCGGCTTCTGCACCACCGCATGACCGCTCGACGCCTTGTATCCGCGGTCTCCTGGCTCAGCCTTGGCGGCATCGCCGTGAGGGCGCTGTCGCTGCTGACCATGCCACTACTCACGCGCTGGTTGTCGCCGACAGGCTATGGCGAAGCGGCGTTGGTTGGAACCGTCGTCTCGCTGGGCAGTGTGGTTGCCCTGGCTGGCATCGACATGGGTTACGCGCGCCACCATTTCTCCGGGATCACGGGCCCGGCAGCGCAGGTGGAAGCGTTCTGCTGGCGCTGGACCGCGGGCATGGCGCTGGCGCTTGCCATCGTGGGTGCGACAGTGTGGACGCTATTGCTGAGCCGGTGGTTCAACGCGGCCGCCGGCTGGTATCCATTCGTGGCCATGGGCATCGTGGCATCCGCGTTCGCCACCATGGCTCAGGTTCGGGCACGTCTGCAGAATCGCTACCGTACAATTTCTCTGGTCCAGATCGTATCCGGTATCGTCGCCGCCGCCTTTTCCCTGGGAATCGCTTATCAGGAGCGAACGGGCGCACTTGCACTGCTGGTAGCCATGATCGTCGGCTACGCCCTGCCCGTTGCGCTGCTCGGGATCCCTGCGCCATCGCGTCTTTTCCGGCGCTCCGACATGCCACCCGCCGCCCGGCGGACGCTGGTCGCCGTCGGACTACCCGGACTGGTTACGGCGCCGGCCTACTGGGTCGTCAGCAGCTCCGATCGCTGGTTTCTCGCCCGCTACTTCGACGGCGCCGAGGTCGGCGTCTACTCCATTGGCGCCGCGGTCGGGTCGTTGGGACTGGTGCTGAGCATGGCGATCACTTCGGCGTGGCTTCCGGAACTGGCGCGCACGGAGGCCAGTGGTGCAGGGATTTCCAGGGAGCGCACGCGAGAGTTGGTGCAGTTGCTGGTCGCGGTAATGCTGATGGCCTGGCTGGCTGTCGTTGCCGCGGGCGGTGACGCTATCCGTTGGCTCGCCGATCCGCGTTTCCACGGTGCGGCGGCCGTGGTGCCGTGGCTGGCTGCAGGGGTTCTGTTCTATGGCGCGATGCACGTCGGCAACACGCTGCTGATCATGCTTGGGCAGCTGCGCTGGTCCGGGTGGATATGGGCATTCGGCATGGTGATATCCATTGTGCTCAACCTTGCTCTGGTACCGCGTTGGGGCAGCCTCGGTGCCGCATGGACACAGTGCCTGTCGTTTGCGCTGGTCATGGTCCTCGTCTGGGTGGCGGTATTGCGGCTCGACCCGATCCGACTGCACGTCGCGCCGCTCGCCCTTTCTGCGTTGCTGGCGGCGGGGGCGGCGCTCTTGATGCACGTCCCCTGGAGCCCGACACCGCTGCTGAGCTTGCTGCTGAAGTTCCCGGTCGGCGTCGGAATCGCGCTGGCGCTGGCCGCATTGCTCGTGCCGTCACTGCGCTCGAAGATTCGGTTGAGGACGACATCCTGATGTGTGGACTGGCTGGTCACGTCGCGTTTGGGCCGCCGCCGGACTTGGGCGCCGTGCAATCAATGAGCGAAGGCATCGCTCATCGCGGCCCGGATGACCAGGGGACTTGGATCGATCCGACCGGCTGCTGCGCGCTCGCTCACCGCCGTCTTTCCATCATCGACCTGAGCCCGCTGGGCCATCAGCCAATGCTCGATCCGCTGACCGGCAATGCGCTGGTGTTCAACGGCGAGATCTACAATTTTCGCGAACTGCGTAATGAGTGTGAGGCCGCTGGCGACCGATTCCGGTCGGGATCCGATACCGAAGTCATCCAGGCGCTGTACCGTCGCCACGGCACGGGTTGCCTTCGGTTCCTGCGCGGCATGTTCGCCATCGCCCTTTGGGATGCGCGCGAGCAGCGGCTCTTTCTGGCTCGCGACCGCGTTGGCAAGAAGCCCCTGCACTACGCTCGAATTGGACGGTCCATTGTTTTCTGCTCGGAAATCCATCCGCTATCGCGCCATCCCGAGGTCGACCGGGCGATGGATCCCGAGGCGCTTGCGCTTTATCTGCAACTGCAGGCAGTTCCCGCACCATGGACCATCTACAAGCAGGTCCGCAAGCTGCCTCCCGCGCATTTTGCAATATTCGATCGCGACGGCCTGCGCATCGAACAGTACTGGAACGTCGACTATCGCCCGAAACTCAAGCTCGGCGAAATCGAAGCATTGGAAGCCTTCGAAGAGAAACTGACAGAGGCCGTGCGCCTGCGTCTCATCTCCGATGTACCGCTGGGTGCCCTGCTCAGTGGCGGGGTTGACTCCTCGGTAGTCGTCGCTCTGATGGCAAAGCTTGCCTCGGAGCCGGTTCGCACCTTCAGCATCGGTTTTGACGAGCAGGGCTTCAACGAGCTTCCATACGCCGCGCAGGCCGCCGAAGCCTGCGGCACGCGTCACCACCCGGAGGTGATTGCCGGGGATGTCGAGCATCTGCTCCCCTTGCTCGTGCGCCATTACGGCGAGCCCTACGCAGACTCGTCCGCGGTTCCGTCGTTTCACGTGAGCGCCGCAGCCCGTCGCCATGTCACGGTGGTCCTGAACGGCGACGGCGGTGACGAGTTGCTGGGCGGCTATGGGCGCTACGCGGTTCCGGACTTTTCCATTCGCGCCGGGGCCCGCGTGTCGGAATTCCTCGGGCCGAGACGACTCGTCGCCCTGATGCCGTTCTGGGCCAATGCCCGCAGCTTCCCGGCTCGAGCCCTGCGCCGGCTCTGCCGCGACTTCATGAGCCCGGAAATGGGCGGGCTACTCATGTTCATGGGCTACTGGAACGACAGTCTGCGTCGGCAGCTGCTCGATGAGCCGGTCGATGACGGCTTGCTTCAACGATGGCGACTGCAATGGCTGGAGCAGGCGTTCGCTTACGCCGGGAACCCCATCGACCGTATGCTCTGGCTCGACAACCGCACCTACCTGCCGGACGACCTGCTCGTGAAGATGGATATTGCCTCGATGCACTGTGGCCTGGAGACCCGCTCGCCACTGCTCGACCACAAGGTCATCGAGTTCTGCGCGCAACTGCCAGTGCATCTGAAGGTGCAACGTCGCACTGGCAAGTACCTGCTGAAACGTCTAGCGGAGAAGTATTTTCCACGAGACTTCGTCCATCGCCGCAAAATGGGGTTTGGCATTCCCGTTGCGGACTGGCTTCGTGGGCCACTGCGTCGCCATGTCGAAGCACTGATTCTCGACCGGGACTTGATGTACCCCCTCGATGCTACGACCATCCTGGCGTCATGGAGCAGGCTCACCGACGCGGTCGGTCCCGCTGCGGATGCCGAGGCGGGTCGCGTATGGGCGCTGCTCATGTATGGTCAATGGCGCCTGCTCGAGTGCGCGCCATGACGTGCTCGCATTGCTGGTTCGCTGCGGAAGCCCAATGAACATCGGGACTCTATCCAGTCCTGCTAACCGTCGACCTGCATTTCAGTCCAATCCAGGACCCGGCATTCGTTGGCAAATGACATCTCTGCGCTTTCCTTTCCGCTCAAGACCATTTCGGCAATGCGCAGCATCAGCAGGGTTGAGAGTTCTACTTCCCGCCAGTTGCGATGAGCGTCGCCAAACGGTTGCAGTACCGCCCGCCGGTGCCCAACGTCCTTAGGCCAATAAGTGTGGCGGTGCCTTCGATCGTTGTCCCAGATAGTCATCGATCTAAAGTCGTCGATTTTCGCGATGACACCATCCCACTGCAAATTGATTGTCTCGTTGATTCCTTCGAACGGCTCGGATCTGGCGGTGAGGACGATACTGATCAGATCGCCTCTTTCGCTGACGAGTGTCACCGCGATGTCATCATCCCGGTATCGTTCATCACTCCAGGCGACCGAGATCTTCCAGAGGTCCGGCACGTCGCGCCACGAAAGAATGTGCACAGCGAGATCGAGCCAATGCCCCACATTCCCACAGATGCGCGTGCCTTCGTCTGGGTAGCGATACCAGTGATCCGGAGGAAGTCGATGGCCTGACACGAAACAGCTGAGAGTCAGAGGCCCCGTCGGCATGGGCAATTGCGCGCGAATATCCTTGATCGCCTGGGAGAACGGCCGGTTGTACCCCGCAAAGATATCGTTGCGGCGACCTCGATATGCTCCGCTTAGGGTCTGCAACTGTTCGTGACTTACCGCTATTGGCTTCTCAACGTCCACACGTTTTCCGGCACCGAGCACAGCCTTGGCATCGTCGGAGTGGCTCGCATGGTTGGACGCGATGTAAACGACCTG
>CAYTFA010000022.1:0-12299 GCA_964436755.1 uncultured Rhodocyclaceae bacterium
ATCCGGCGCAGCAGGAAGCCGTGCGCCACCTCGACAGCCCGCTGCTGGTGCTGGCTGGCGCCGGCTCGGGCAAGACGCGCGTTATCACGCAGAAGATCGCCTGGCTGATCCAGGACTACGGCGTCAAGCCGCACCAGATCGCCGCCATCACCTTCACCAACAAGGCGGCGAAGGAGATGAAGGAACGCGTCGAGAAGCTGGTCGGCAATCGCGCCGAGGGCCTTATCGTCAGCACCTTCCACGCGCTGGGGGTGCGCATCCTGCGCCAGGAAGCCGCAAAGCTGGGCATGAAGCCGGGCTTTTCGATACTGGACGCCGCCGACAGCACCGGACTTTTCCAGGAGTTGGCAGGAAACGTGGACAAGCTGCGCTTGCGTGCCTTGCAGTCGCGCGTCTCGCTGTGGAAGAACCAGCTCGTCGAACCCGACGCCGCAGCGAAGGCGGCGATCGACGAGATCGAAGGCGCCGCCGCCACGCTCTATGCCGATTACGAACGGGCGCTGCGCGCCTACCAGGCCGTCGATTTCGATGACCTGATCCGCCTGCCCGTGCGGCTTTTCGCCGAACAGGACGAGGTGGCGCAACGCTGGCGCAGCCGGCTGTGGCACGTGCTCGTCGACGAGTACCAGGACACCAACCGCGCCCAGTACCGGCTGCTGCGCCTGCTCACGGCGGGGCGCGATTCCTTCACCGCCGTGGGCGACGACGACCAGTCGATCTACGCCTGGCGCGGTGCGGACAGCGCCAACCTCGCCGCGCTGCGCGACGACTACCCGACGCTGAAGGTGGTCAAGCTCGAGCAGAACTACCGCTCCACGGCGCGCATCCTCGGTGCCGCCAACGCGCTGATCGCCAACAATCCGAAGCTGTTCGAGAAGCGGCTGTGGTCCGAGCTCGGTCATGGCGAACCAATCCATGTCCAGGCCTGCCGCGATGGCGAGCACGAGGCGGAATGGGTGGCCTCGCGCCTGTCCGCCCACCGCTTCGAGCGGCGCACGAAGTACTCGGACTACGCCATCCTCTACCGCGGCAACCACCAGGCGCGCGCCTTCGAACAGCAGCTGCGCGCACAGCGCATTCCCTACGCGATTTCCGGCGGACAATCCTTCTTCGAGCGCGCGGAGATCAAGGACATCACCTCCTGGCTGCGCCTGCTTTCCAACCAGGACGACGATCCGGCCTTCATCCGCGCCGTCACCAGTCCCAAGCGCGGCATCGGCGGCAACACCCTCGAGGCCCTTGGTCGTGCGGCCGGACGCCGGCACCAGTCGCTGTTCGAGGCGATCTACGGACCGGGCCTCGAGCACGAACTGGCACCCCGGCAGCGCGCCGCCCTGCGCGAATTCGCCGACTTCGTCACTCGCACCGCCGCACGGGCGGGCAAGGAGCCGGCCGGGCGTGTGCTGCAGGACCTGCTGCGCGCCATCGGGTACGAGGCCTCGCTGTTCCAGACGCTCGAACCGCGCGAGGCGGAGACACGCTGGTCCAACGTATCCGATTTCGCCGGCTGGCTGGAAAAGAAGGGGCAGGATGAAAACAAGACCCTGCTTGAACTCGCCCAGTCGGTAGCGCTGCTGTCGATGCTCGACAAGGGCGAGGAAGACATCGACGCCGTGCAATTGGCCACGCTGCACGCAGCCAAGGGGCTGGAGTTCCGTCACGTCTTCCTGGTCGGCGCCGAAGAAGGGCTGCTGCCGCACCGGGACTCGACCGAACCCGCCAAGCTGGAAGAGGAACGGCGCCTGATGTACGTGGGCATCACGCGTGCCCAGGCCAGCCTCACCGTCACCCATTGCGAGAAGCGCCAGCAGGGGCGCGAATGGTCGGCGCGCGAGCCTTCCCGCTTCATTGCCGAGATGGGCGCCGAGGTGGCCGCCGCTGCGCAGCGCCGCAACGAAGTGCCGGAACCGGAGGCGGCACGCGCCAAGGCGGCGCGGCTGCGCGACATGCTCGCCAAAGCAAAAGGGACCGCAAGCGGTCCCTTTTGAAGGCGGCGAGCGGCGGCTTACTTGCCGGCCGGCTCCTTGAAGCTGGCGCCCGACTTGTTGGTCATGTACACGATGGCGCGAGTCAGCTCGAGTTCGTTGGCATCGGACCCGCCCTTGGGCGGCATCGCGTTCTTGCCAGCGGTAGCCGACTTCACCAGGCCGTCGAGCTTCTGTGCCAGGCGCGGCGCCCAGGCGGCCTTGTCGCCCAGCTTGGGCGCATTGGCGACGCCGGCTTCGTGGCAGGCCGCACAGGCCGACTTGTAGATTTGCTCCCCGCTGCGATTGCCGGCTCCCGCGGCACCGGAGGCGGCAGCGAGTTCGACGCGTGCCACCGGCGCAATGCGGGCATTGGCGGCTTCGTCATCGCCCTGGGGGCGGGCGCCCATGCCGAACGCGCCAAGTGAGAGAACCAAGGCGCCCGCCGCGGCGCCGGTGCGGAATGTCAAATGGAACATGTGCGGTCTTCCGGACTGGTCGAAATTTGCGCGCAATTATAGCGGAATCGCCCGCCCCGCATTGGACGGCGGGCAGCGAACGCGCTATCCTTCGCCCCCTTGCGCTCGTAGCTCAATGGATAGAGTACTGGCCTCCGAAGCCAGGGGTTGTGGGTTCGATCCCCGCCGAGCGCGCCACTCCCCGTTCCCCGGCATCCCTCATGGCAACGGCCGGCTCTCGCCCGGCGGCGGCGGACTGTTGGTGACGCCAAGGGAGACGAAGCAGCCCCCCAGCGCGATCCCGGCGGCAATCAGCGCGGCAAGCAGGCGGAACGGCATCGGCGGCGGCACCCGCTAGCGCGGCACCGAGCCGGCCGCACGCTCCTCGAGCAGCTTGACCAGCGCGTGCAGCACGCGATTCACCGGTGTCGCGATGCCCAGCGCCGCGCCGCGCCGCATCACGTAGCCGTTGATGTGGTCGATTTCGCTTTTCTTGCCGCGTGCGACGTCGTGGGCCGTCGACGAGATCTGCGTCGCCATGGAGCGTGAAATCGCCGCCACCGCCGCGCGGATGTCGCCCGGCACCTCGACGCCATCGGCCGCGGCAATGGCAAGGCACTCGGCGACGATGTCCTCCATGACGCCGGCAATGCCCTCGCCCGGCGCGATGCGCCCGTAGGGAAGCTGGGTGATCGCGGAGAGGGCGTTGTAGACGCAGTTGATGACGAGCTTTGCCCAGAGCGCACCGGCAACATTGTCGGAAACCTGCACGGGCACGCCGGCCGTCGCAAACAGCGCCACCACCTTGTCGCTGCCGGGGAAGGGCCCGATCACGAGTTCGCCGCGGCCGTGGTGCCGCAGGTGCCCGGGTCCGGCCATCTCGGTGGCGACATAGACCACGGCCGGTTGCACCGGGCGGCCAAGCGCCTCCTGCAGGCGCTTGGCGTTGTCGTAGCCGTTCTGCAGGCTGAGCAGGATCGCCCCGGGCGCGAGATGCGGCGCCATTTCGGCAGCAGCCTGTAGGGTATCGGTGGACTTCACGCAGCACAGCACCAAGTCGGCGCCGGCGATGCCGGCGGCGTCGGTGCGCGCCTCAATGCGCACGTGCTCACGAAAGGTCTGCGTATCCATCAGCAGGCCGTCGCGGCGGATCGCCTCGACGTGCGACGGCCGTCCGATCAGCACCGCCTGCTGGCCGGCGCGCGCGAGCATGCCACCGTAGAAGCAGCCGACCGCGCCGGCCCCCATCACCGCCGTTTTCATCCTCGTCCCTCCGTTCGCCTCAGGCACCGGCCGCCTTGTAGCGGGCCAGTGTACGCGCTCTCGCCGCCGCATGATCGACCACCGGCGCCGGGTAGTCGCGGCCGATCACCACCCCGCAGGCCGACTGGGTTGCGGCATCCATGGTCCACGGCGCATGGATGAATTTCCCCGGCACGGTGGCGAGTTCCGGCACGTAGCGGCGGATGAAGCGCCCGTCCGGATCGAATTTCTCCGACTGCGTGACGGGATTGAAGATGCGGAACCAGGGCTGGGCGTCGCAGCCCGTCGATGCCGCCCACTGCCAGCCGCCGTTGTTGGCGGCGAGGTCGAAATCGAGCAGGCATTCGGCGAACCAGGCTTCGCCCTGCCGCCAGTCCAGGCCGAGGTCCTTGGCGAGGAAGGATGCGGTCACCATGCGCAGGCGGTTGTGCATCCAGCCGGCGTGCAGCAGCTGGCGCATCGCCGCATCCACGAGCGGATATCCGGTGCGGCCCTCCTTCCATGCAGCCAGCAGATCCGGTGCCTCATCCCAGCGCAGGGCCTCGAAGCGCGGCTGGAAACTGTGCCCGACCACTCCAGGGTGGTGCCACAGCAGCGCATGGTAGAAGTCACGCCAGACCAGTTCGGAGAGCCAGGTTTCGGCACCGCGGCCGCCGTGGGCGTGAGCCCAGCCGGCGAGCTGGCGGATGGAAATGGTGCCGAAGCGCAAGTGGGGCGAAAGGTAGGAACCGCCCTTGACTGCGGGAAAATCCCGCGCCACGGCATAGTCGTCGATGCGATCGACGAAGTCGCGGAACAGCGCCTGCGCCCCGCTCATGCCCGTAGGCAGGCGCAGGGTTGCCAAATCCGTCGTTTCGAATCCCAGCTCCGCCAGGGTGGGCAAGCGCCGGTCCGGCCCCGGCGCCAGCTTTGCCGCCAGCGGCTCGACCGGGAATGGTGCGAGGTCCTGCGGTAGCAGGCGTTTGAGCCAGGCGTTCCGGTAGGGGGTAAAGACCGCGAAGGGCTTGCCCGACCGGGTAAGGATTTCGGCGCGCTCGAAGATCACCTGGTCCTTGTGGTCGTCAAAGGAGCAGCCCGCCGCCTGCAGCCGGCGCGCCACCTCGGCATCGCGCGCGACCGCCCGTGGCTCGTAGTCGCGATTGGCAAACACCGCCGCCACACCGAGTTCGGCCGCCAGCCGTGGAACCTCGACGACGGGATCGCCGTGGCGCACGATCAGGCCCCCGCCCTGCAGGCGCAGCGCGTCATCCAGCTCCTCGACGGCGCGCAGGATGAACTCGACGCGCCGGTCGCGGCGCGGCAGCGGATCGAGGATCGTCGTATCGAAGACGAAGGCGCAATGCACGGCCGAATGACCGGCCAGCGCTTGGTAAAGCGCCGCGTGATCATGGGTGCGCAGGTCGCGACGGAACCAGACGAGGGCGGAAGACATCCAATCAGGGGTATTCGGGACGGGCCCGAAAGATTACAATGACGCCAAGTTCATGGAAACAGTTAGCCTCGCCAACCATTTCCTGATCGCCATGCCGGCCATGGTCGATCCGAACTTTTCCCGGACGCTGACCTTCATCTGCGAGCACAACGCGGATGGCGCCATCGGCATCATCGTCAATCGGCCCACCGAGATGAATCTCGCCGGGCTCTTCGACCGCGTCAGCATCCCGCTCGAGGACGGCGACGCCGGAGCGCGGTTCGCCGCCCTGCCCGTCTATTTCGGCGGACCGGTGCAGACCGACCGCGGTTTCGTGCTGCACCGGCCGGCCGGCACCTGGCAGTCATCGCTCAACGTCAGCGATCGCATCGCCCTGACCAGTTCGCGCGACATCCTGCAGTCGATGGGCAGCACCGGGGAGCCGGCCGAGGTGCTGGTCAGCCTCGGCTACGCCGGCTGGTCTGCCGGGCAGCTCGAATGGGAACTGTCGCAGAACGCCTGGCTCACCGTCGAGGCCGACGCCGGCATCATCTTCGGCGTACCGGCCGAGGAGCGCCTGCCGGCGGCCATGCAACTGCTCGGCATCGATTTCGCCCGACTTTCCGAGGTGGCCGGGCATGCCTGAGGCTGCAGGCGCGGTGCTCGCCTTCGACTTCGGCACACGGCGCATCGGTGTCGCCCTCGGCACCCTGCTCGACGGCGGCCGGCCCGGCCCCTCGCGCCCGCTGACCACCATCGATGCCGCCGACAATTCAGCGCGCTTCGCCGCCGTCGCGACCCTGATCGAAGAGTGGCAGCCCCGCCTCCTGCTGGTAGGGCGGCCACTCAACGAAGACGGCAGCCCGCATGAAATGACTGCACGCAGCGAACGCTTCGCCAACCAATTGCGCGGCCGCTTCGGCATGCCGGTGGAGTCGGTGGACGAACGCTTCAGCTCCGCCGAAGCCGAATCCGGACTGCGCCGCCGCGGGCTCGACTGGAAGCAGCGCAAGGCGCATCTCGATGCCGAGGCCGCTTGCGTCATCCTCGACGCCTGGTTCTCGGCCCCGCCGGCCGCACGCCATGCTGCCTGACGCCGAAGTCCTCGTCACGGCGCTGGCCGATGCCATGCGCGGCCGCGTCGATACGGCAACGACGGCGCTGGTCGGCATCCACACCGGCGGCGTCTGGGTCGCCGAGCGCCTGCATGCCGCGCTCGGTCTGGCCACGCCGACAGCGGCGATCGACGTATCGTTTTACCGCGACGACTTCGGCCAGCGCGGACTGCACGCCAATGCCAAGAAGTCGCAGATCTCCTTCGAAGTCGAAGGCGCACACATCGTGATCGTCGACGATGTGCTCTACACCGGCCGCACCATTCGCGCGGCGATGAACGAGTTGTTCGACTACGGCCGGCCGGCCCGCATCGAGTTGGCGGTGCTGGCTGACCGGGGCGGCCGCGAACTGCCCATCGCACCGGATTTCTGCCCGCATTCGCTGCGCCTTCCCGCCGCCCAGATGCTCGCCCTCGAGCGGGCGCCGGATGGCCGCTTGTCCTTCCGTTTGATAGAGAAATGAACACCACGGGCTTCGCCGGCAATCCCCAGCTCAACCGCAACGGCGAGTTGCAGCACCTCCTCACCATCGAGGGGCTGCCGCGCGACGTGCTGACGCGCATCCTCGACACCGCAGCGCCCTTCTCCGAAGTCGCCGAGCGCGAAGTGAAGAAGATCCCCCTGCTGCGCGGCAAGAGCGTGTTCAACCTGTTCTTCGAGAACTCGACGCGCACCCGCACCACCTTCGAGATCGCCGCCAAGCGCCTCTCGGCCGACGTCATCAACCTCAACATCAACACCTCCAGCACCGCCAAGGGCGAAACCCTGCTCGACACGGTGGACAACCTCGCCGCCATGCAGGCCGACATGTTCGTCGTCCGCCACGCCTCGAGCGGCGCGCCCTACCTGATCGCGCAGCACCTGGCCGCCACCGGGCGCGACCACATCCACGTCGTGAATGCCGGCGACGGGCGCCATGCGCACCCGACGCAGGGCCTGCTCGACATGTACACCATCCGTCACTACAAGAAGGACTTCACCGCGCTGTCCGTCGCCATCGTCGGCGACGTGCTGCACTCGCGCGTCGCGCGCAGCCAGATCCATGCGCTGAAGACGCTGGGGGTGCCCGAAGTGCGCGTGATCGCGCCCAAGACCCTGCTGCCGGGCGGCATCGACCGCATGGGCGTAAGGGTATTCCACGACATGCGCGAGGGCCTGCGCGGCGTCGATGTGGTGATGATGCTGCGCCTGCAGAACGAGCGCATGCAGGGTGCGCTGCTGCCGTCGAGCCAGGAGTACTTCAAGTCCTGGGGGCTGACGCTGGAGAAGCTGGCGCTGGCCAAGCCCGACGCCATTGTCATGCATCCGGGGCCGATGAACCGCGGCGTCGAAATCGACTCGGCCGTCGCCGACGGCAGCCAGGCGGTGATCCTGCCCCAGGTTACCTTTGGCATCGCCGTGCGCATGGCGGTCATGGCCATGTTGGCGGGAGCGGGAACATGAAGATCCACATCAGGAACGGCCACCTGATCGACCCGGCCAACAAGATCGACAAGTCGCTCGATCTCTTCGTCGCGGCAGGGCGCGTCGTCGGCGTCGGCACCGCGCCGGCGGGCTTCGAGCCGAACAGCGTGCTCGATGCCACGGGCTGCGTCGTCTGCCCCGGCCTGGTCGACCTCGCTGCCCGGCTGCGCGAGCCCGGCTTCGAATACAAGGCGACGCTGGAATCCGAAATGGCCGCGGCGGCGGCCGGCGGCGTCACGCGCCTGGCCTGTCCGCCCGACACGGATCCCGTGCTCGACGAGCCGGGTTTGGTCGAAATGCTTACACACCGCGCCCGTCTGCCGGAGTTCGCCCACGTCCATCCCGTCGGCGCGCTGACCGCACAACTCGAAGGCAAGGCGCTGACCGAAATGGCCGAACTGGCCGAGGCAGGCTGCATCGCCTTCGGCCAGGCCAACCGCGCGATCGTCGATACCCAGGTCCTGCTGCGCGCGATGATGTACGCGGCCACCTTCGGCTTCCCGGTCTGGCTGCAGGCGCAGGATCCCTTCCTTGCCAGCCGCGGCGTGGCCCACGACGGCGAAGTATCGGCGCGCCTCGGTCTGGTGGGAATCCCGGTCGCGGCCGAAACCATCGCCCTGGCCACCATTCTGCAACTGGCGCGCGAAACCGGCGCCCGCGTCCACCTCACGCGCATCTCTTCCGCGGCCGGCCTGGAGATGATCGTCGCCGCGCGCGCCGCGGGCATCCCGGTGACCTGCGACGTATCGATCAACCACCTGCACCTGTGCGATGCCGACATCGGCTTCTTCAATGCCCATGCGCGCATGGACCCGCCGCTGCGCGCGGCGGCCGATCGCGACGCCTTGCGCGCTGGGCTCGCCTCCGGTGCGATCAATGCGTTGTGCTCGGACCACACCCCCGTCGATGACGACGAGAAGCAGCGTCCCTTCGACGAGGCCGGCGTCGGCGCCACCGGCCTTGAACTGCTGCTGCCGCTTGCCCTCAAGTGGGCCAGGGAGATGAAGGTTCCCCTGGCCACCGCACTGTCGCGCGTTACCTGCGATCCGGCACGGGTCCTCGGCATCGCGGCCGGCACACTGGCTGCCGGCGCGGCGGCCGACATCTGCGTCTTCGATCCCGCGGCGGAATTCCGCATTACGCGTGAATCGCTGCGAAGCCAGGGGAAGAACTCGCCCTTCCTTGGGGCGGCACTGCGGGGCCGCGTGCGCTACACCCTGATCGACGGCCACCTGGCCTACGACGGCACGCTCAGCTGAGGGCGTTGCGCGCCAGTCCGGCGTCGATGCCGGCAATCCGGACGCGCTTGGCGCGTGCCGACTCCCCCGAGACGACGCTGACCGCGGACTTTGCCACGCCGAGCAGGTCGGCAAGGTAGGCGACCAGGCAGGCATTGGCCTTGCCATCCACCGGAGGCGCCGCGAGCCGAATCTTCAGCGCATCGCCGTGCTGCCCGGCGACTTCGGTCTTCTTTGCGCCCGGCTGGACATGCAGCCGAAGCACCACGCCGTCGCCGTCGGCGACCAGCCAGTCCATCAGAAGATGATGGCCGGCAGCACGCCGTTGCGCAGCGTGGCTAACACGAACAGGGCGATCTGCAGTACGAGCAGGAGTACCAGCGGCGACAGGTCGACGCCGCCGACGGGCGGGATCAGGCGGCGAAACGGCCGCAGCAGGGGACGGGTCAGGGCATCGAACAATGCCGCCATCGGCGCGTAGGGATTGACCCAGGAAAAAATGGCGGCGATCAGTACCGCGCCGAACACCAGATAGAGCCCCATGCGCAGCAGCTCGATTGCCGCGAGCACGGCCACCACCAGGGCCGGCGCCGGCGCAACCACGGCGAAGACGCCGGACAGACCCAGGGCCAGACCCTGGTTGACCACCTGCCAGAGCCAGGCCAGCAGCAGGCTGGCCATGTCGAGGCCGAACAGGCCGGGAACGAGCGGCCGCACCGGGCGCAGCATCCAGTCGGTGACGGCAATGACGAACTGGCCCAGCGGATTGCGGAAGGGCGCGCGCGCCCATTGCAGGGCAAAGCGCGCCAGGAGCGCCAGCGTGAAGAAGCCGCAGACGGAATCGATGACGAAGAGGAGGATCTGCCTCAGCATTCGTCGCGGCCCAGGATGTCCCCCAGCTCGCGGCCGCGCGTCTCGGCCGCCGTGATGCCGCGCGCCACGGCGGCTGCGATGCCGCTCGCTGCAAACGACTGCAGCGCGGCCTCGGTGGTGCCGCCCTTGGACGTGACCCGCTCGCGCAGGGTGGCGATCGATTCCGGGCTTTCCTCGGCCAGGCGCGAAGCACCGAAGAACGTCTCGACGGCAAGCCGGCGCGCCGTCGCGGCATCAAAGCCGCGCTCGCGGGCGGCTGCCTCGACGGCCTCGATGAAATAGAACACGTAGGCCGGTCCGCTACCCGATACGGCGGTAACCGCGTCCATCTGCGCCTCGTCCTCGATCCAGACCGTGCTGCCGACCGCGCGCAGGATCCTGTCGGCGTTGGTACGTTCCTCGAGGTCGATCGCCGGGTCGGCGCAAAGCCCGGTTATGCCGGCACCGATCAGCGCCGGCGTGTTGGGCATGGCACGTACCAGCTTGCGATAGCCGCCCAGCCAGCGCGAAATGTCGGCCATGCGCAGGCCGGCGGCGATGCTGACCACCAGTTGCGCGGCCAGTCGGCCCCGCAGCGGTGCCACCGCATCGCGCATCTGCTGCGGCTTGACGGCAAGGAGCAGGGTGTCACAGGCCAGGGCCGCTGCATCTATGGCCCCTGCGCAGCGAATGCCGAATTCCTCGGTAAGGCGCTCGCGCGCCGCCTCGACAGGCTCGACGACCTGGATCGCAGCAGCCGAATAGCCCTGCTTGCGCAGGCCGCCAATGAGGGCGACCGCCATGTTGCCGCCGCCGATGAAGGTGATTCTCATGCTTTGGTATCCCGTTGCCCGAAGATTGCCGTGCCGACCCGAACGATGGTCGCGCCTTCCATTATCGCCGTCTCGAGGTCATGCGACATGCCCATCGACAGGGTATCGAGGCCGAGGCCCTCGGCGTTGAGCCGCTCGCGCAGGTCGCGCAGCAGGGCGAAGCGCCGGCGCAGAAGGCGCTCGTCGTCGGTTGGCTCGGGAATCGCCATCAGGCCGCGCAGCCGCAACCCCGGCAGCCCGGCGACGGCGCGGGCCAGTTCCGGCGCCTGCTCTGGCGCACAGCCGCTCTTCGAGGCCTCGCCAGACACATTCACCTGGATGCAGACCTGCAGCGGCGGCCGTGCGGACGGGCGCTGCGCGCCGAGCCGCTCGGCGACCTTGAGCCGGTCCACGGAATGCATCCAGTCGAAGGATTCCGCCACGGCACGCGTCTTGTTGCTCTGCAGGGGGCCGATGAAGTGCCATTCGAGGGAAAGCCCGGCCAGGGCCGCCGCCTTGTCCGCTCCCTCCTGCACGTAATTCTCGCCGAAGGCGCGCTGACCCGCGGCGGCGGCCTCGCGCACCCGGTCGGCCGGCCAGGTCTTGGAAACGGCGAGCAACTGCACGGATTCGGGCGGGCGCCCCGCAGCGGCGCAGGCTGCAGCGATGCGTGCACGCACGGCTTGCAAGTTGGCTGCGATTGTTGTCATATAGCGCCTGCAAAGTATATCGCACCCTTCCACAGGACCGCCCTCATGGACATCACCGAACTGCTCACCTTCGTCGTCAAGAACAAGGCCTCCGACCTCCACCTGTCCGCGGGGCTGCCGCCGATGATTCGCGTCCATGGCGACGTGCGCAAGATCAACCTGCCGCCCATGGAGCACAAGGACGTGCACGCGATGATCTACGACATCATGAACGATGGCCAGCGCAAGGCCTACGAAGAGAATCTGGAGTGCGACTTCTCCTTCGCCGTGCCCAACCTGGCGCGGTTCCGTGTCAATGCCTTCGTGCAGAACCGCGGCGCTGCGGCGGTGATGCGGACGATTCCGTCCAAGATCCTCTCCCTGGAGGACCTCAAGGCGCCGAAGATCTTCGAGGAACTGGCCGACCAGCCGCGCGGCCTGGTGCTGGTGACCGGACCGACCGGCTCGGGCAAGTCGACCACCCTGGCGGCGATGATCAACCACAAGAACGAAAACGAGTACGGCCACATCCTCACGGTCGAGGACCCGATCGAATTCGTCCACGAAACCAAGAAGTGCCTGATCAACCAGCGTGAAGTCGGCCCGCACACGCTGTCCTTCAACAACGCCCTGCGCAGCGCGCTGCGCGAAGACCCGGACGTGATCCTCGTCGGCGAAATGCGCGACCTGGAAACCATCCGCCTCGCCATGTCCGGCGCCGAGACCGGTCACCTGGTGTTCGGCACCCTGCATACGTCGTCGGCGGCGAAGACCATCGACCGGATCATCGACGTCTTCCCGGCGGCGGAAAAGGAAATGATCCGCGCCATGCTCTCCGAATCGCTGAAGGCGGTAATCTCGCAGACACTGTGCAAGACCATGGACGGGTCCGGACGCGTCGCCGCGCACGAAATCATGGTCGGCACGCCGGCGATCCGCAACCTGATCCGCGAGGCCAAGGTGGCGCAGATGTACTCTGCGATCCAGACCGGCCAGCAGTTCGGCATGCAGACCCTGGACCAGAACCTGCAGG